>DAOUOU010000073.1 GCA_030626465.1 Bacteroidales bacterium | reverse complement strand
TCAATCTGATCGGTAGCGTGACGTAAGCCGGCTGTATCAATAAATCTGAATTGTTTGCCTTCCAGTACAATAGTATCTTCAATAAAATCCCTGGTGGTGCCGGCAATTTCCGAAACAATAGCTTTATCTTCTTTTAAGAATCTGTTGAGTAAGGTAGATTTTCCCGCATTTGGTGGTCCGATAATTGCGACGGGGACTCCATTTTTTATAACATTGCCATATTCGAAGGAATCAATCAGGGAGACGATGATGTTTTCAATACGATTTATCAGGTGCGAAAGCTGCTTTCTGTTGGCAAACTCCACATCTTCCTCACTGAAATCCAGTTCCAGTTCAATCAGGCTGATAAATTGAAGCAATTCACTTCGCAACTTGCTGATCTCATTTGAAAATCCTCCCCGCATTTGCTTAAACGCCAAACGATGAGCGGCCTCAGATTCTGATGCTATCAGATCAGCTACTCCTTCTGCCTGTGAAAGATCTATTTTACCATTCAGAAAAGCTCTTTGAGTAAATTCTCCCGGTCTGGCCAATCGTGCACCATGATCAATCAGGGTCTCAAGAATTTTTTGCTGTATATAAACAGATCCGTGACATGATATTTCAACTACATCTTCGCCGGTATAGGAGCGGGGAGACTTAAAAATGCCCACCACAACTTCATCGATATAACCATTTTTATTGCGAATACGTCCAAAATGTAGTGTATTTGCCTCCTGATCTGTTAGTCTCTTCTTTTTCTCAGGGAATTCAAAGACTTTATCGCATACGGGTATAGCATCATCGCCGCTAAGTCGAACTACTGCAATAGCTCCTGTTCCCGAGGGTGTGGAAAGTGCACATATCGTATCTTCGGAAATCATTCTGTTCCTGCTTTGGATAAGTAATCAGGTTTGTATTTTCGGGAGAAAAAGATATTCATACTTTCAGAATTTCTGCAAAGTTATGTATTGTTGGAATATATCAATGATAAGCCTGAAATATACAGGATGATTATGATTTTATATGATGAGACCTTAAAAATGTTACAATTCTATGTCTTTTTCCCTTTTTATTTTGAAAAGGCTTTTGTATATTAAGGATTAAATTTGAATACATACCGCCTAACTAAAACCAACCAGGATAATATTATTAATCATTTGTTGCAATTTTGATATTTCAACATGAAAGGAATTGTGTCTTTTTTATCAGCCGTATTTAAAGTTTATCCTAAAAAGTCTATAGAACACTATAATCAGGGTTCACAAATTAAAAGATCCTTCATAGTAATCTTTTGCATCTTCCTTATTTCATCCGGCTTCGGAAACGAAAGCGAGTTAAGATTCAGTTATATCAATACCGATAACGGTTTATCAAATAATATCATCACCTGCATTACTCAGGACAAGCTTGGATATATGTGGATCGGAACAATGGAGGGATTAAACAGGTATGATGGTTTTAACAACAGAATCTTTAAGAAAATCCTTAATGATTCTGCAAGTCTGATCGATAATATGGTCTATGACATCTATATGGATCATCTTGATAACATTTGGGTGGGTACTCAAAATGGGTTGTGTCTATACAATCCGGACATGGAAAATTTTAAAACCTATGTTCTTGATACGGCCCGTATCAGCATAAACGCTGCAAACAGGATCACGGGAATTGAAGAGGACGCAGAAAATAAAATGTATGTTGTTGCTGAACTTGGATCTTTGTTTTTTTATGACAGAGAATCGGATAAGTTCAAAAGGGATAATCATGATTTCAGGAGCATTAAAGACTTCATCATAGATAGTGAGAATCATTTATGGATGGGAGGAACAGATGGCGTGTACTTTTATAACAAAGATTCACAAAGAATAGTACATTATGATTCCTTCGTTGAGAATACTGTTACATATCCCATAAGCGATGTGAATACTCTGTATGAGGAAGGTGATACCATATGGATTGGCACTATTAAAGGCAGAATATTTTATGTATTAAAGAATACGATGCAGGTTGAGGCTCTTGAATACGATTTTGAGAAGACCTACTATATCTATGATATTTTCAAGGATAGCAAAGGACTCATATATATTTCCACAACTGACGGTTTGTATGTTTACAACAAATCAACGAATACATATACTGCATACAGATACGATAAGAACAATCCTTATGGAGTGAATAGCCTGGGGATTACACAGGTTTATGAAGACATGCAGGGAAATTTGTGGATAGGTACCTACCAGGGTGGTATCAATCTGGCAGTAGTAGGTAAAGCATTTAAGAATTATAACACATATAGTAAGGGAATAACGCTTGATATTGTAAACATACATGCAATTCAAGAAGACAGTAAAGGCAATCTATGGTTTGGATCTTTTGATTTTGGCATAAATTCTATCAATCCGGTCACCGGCAAGCGTAAACTCTTCCTTCCCGATCCTGATGATCCTGAATCACTGGGTTATGGTTCTGTCTACACAATCTTTGAGGACAGCAGAAAAAACATCTGGGTAGGAACCTATCTGGGTTATTTGCAAAAATACAATCCTGTCTCCGGAAGGTTTATTTCATATCCCTTTTCTCCTGAAAAAGGTAAGCAGAGTGAGGGCCTGGATATAAGATCGATTGTTGAGGATAAGCAAGGCAACCTGTGGCTGATTTCGCATGGTAAGGGAATGAGTAAATTTAACCCGGATACCAAAGAATATGAACATTTCAGGCGCGATTACAGCAATCTTGGTTCAACAATAGCAGATGACTGGTCCTTTCAGATCCTGCAGGATCATGAAGATATCTTATGGATAGCTACACCATCGGGACTATCACGATTTGATCCCGAAACGGAGACTTTTAAAAATTATTACTACAGTCAGGATGACTCAACAAGTTTGTGCAACAATTATATATCCCTGCTGTTTGAAGATTCTAAAAGAAATCTATGGGTAGGAACCTCTTTTGGACTAAATCTTTTTGACAGGAAAAACAATCGTTTTATTCATTTTTATGAGAAAGACGGATTGCCAAGCAACCAGATAAAAAGCATTCTGGAGCATCAACCCGGAGAATTATGGATTAGTACCGGATATGGTCTTTCACGTATGAGATACATACGGGATACTGTTCTGGGAACTGTTACCGCAAATTTCAGAAGCTATAATCAGTCTGATAATCTTCAGGATATATTTTTCTGGGAACGATCCGCGTACAAAACAAGTGAGGGACAGTTGATATTTGGATGTGAAAAGGGAGTTGTAATGTTTAATCCTGATGAAATCGAGGAGAATAAAAGGATCCCAGATGTATATATCACCAATTTCAAACTCTTCAATAAGCCTGTAAAAATTGGTGAATACAATAATCTGCTTACGCAAAACATAAGCCAGACATCAGAAATACGTTTAAAGTATGATCAAAACTTTTTTTCCTTTGAATTTATTGCCATAAACTACATTTCAAACGAAAACAATCAGTATGATTATAAAATGGAAGGCTTTGATCCCGGCTGGATTGAGGTTGGAAGCAAGCGGGAGGCTACCTATACAAATTTGGATCCGGGCACATACACATTTCAGGTGAAAGCATCCAATAACGATGGATACTGGAATGAAACAGGTGCCTCAATAGCATTGGTTATATCGCCACCATTCTGGAAAACATGGTGGTTTAGGGTTCTTGTAGCTCTCGGTATTATATCTATCGCTTTTTTTTACTATTTATTTCGAATTAATATTCTGAAGAACCAGAATGTATTATTGGAAAAACGTGTTGAAGAAAGGACAAGTGAGCTTTCCAAATTGAACTCCGAATTGATTGAAAAGCATAACAGAATACTCGTTCAGAATGAAGAAATACTTGCTCAGAACAAAGAGATACATAATAAAACGGAGGAAATAAGTGTACAGAATGAACTTATGGAAGAGCAAAAAAGCAAAGTAGAAAAAGCATACGAAGAACTGACCAAGTATAGGAATAAACTGGAAGATCTTGTTGATGAAAGAACAAAAGAATTGATCATTGCGAAAGAGAAAGCGGAGGAATCTGACGAGCTCAAAACCTCATTCCTCGCCAATTTATCGCATGAGATACGAACACCATTGAACTCTATTATAGGATTTACCGGATTGTTCTTTGATTCTGATATTACAGCCGAGGATCGCCTGAATTTTAAAACAATAATTAACAGTAGCAGTAACACTTTGTTGAATTTAATTAATGATATTATTGATTTTTCAAAGATTGAAGCGAAACACCTGGATATAAACATAAATGATGTATACATTAATAGCATTTTAAATGAACTTGAGAAGATATACAAGATGGAGATAAAAAGGCAACAACCTGGTACAGATAAACAGTTCGATTTCAGAATCAAAATTGATAAAAGTACCAGATCCATCGTTATTAAAACTGATGGAATTCGTTTGAAACAGGTTTTATCTAATTTGATAAATAATGCCATCAAATTTACTGATGAGGGATATATTGAAGTAGGATGCAAGATGTTGAGGAACAAAGAAATGCTTGAATTTTTTGTTAAGGATACTGGTATAGGTATACGAAAAGAAGACCAGGAGATCATATTTCAACGTTTTCGTAAAGTTGAAGACGACAGGGATTATTTATACAGGGGAGCCGGACTGGGTCTTACAATTTCCCGGCATTTAGTGGAATTATTAGGAGGAGAGATATGGGTCGAATCATCACCTGAATCCGGATCAATCTTTAAGTTCACTGTTCCTCTGGATTATTTCACGCAGGCAGAAATTGCAAGTGCTGACAAAACTGATACATATTCAATTCCTGATCTTAAAAACAATACCATTCTTATTGTTGAAGATGATTATGCCAATTACTCTTACCTGATGAGATTATTGCAGAAGACAAAAGCGAATATTTTACATGCGCTGAATGGCAGGAAGGCAGTTGACTTGTATCTTGAAAATCCTGATATCAACCTGGTTTTAATGGATATTAAGATGCCGGTTATGAACGGTATTGAATCATTGAAAGAATTAAAGAAGAATAATATTCAGGTACCCGTCATTGCACAAACGGCTTATGCTTTTTCTGACGAAATCAGAAAAATCAGGGCTGCAGGTTTCAGCGATTTTATTTCTAAACCTATCAGTGCCAAAGATCTTTTTGTACTGCTGAACAAATACCTTGATAACTAGTGTAGTAATTGGTACACTTGGTGGGCTTTTGCAGGAAGCTTAATTATCGGGACGAATAAAAACTTATCCTGAACTGAATCCTATTTTTTTTTGAAATGAAATTTGAAAAATATATTTTTGGCACTTGTTGACATTTGAGATTAAGTGAAATGAGTGTATTGGTTAATAGAAATTCAAAAATCTTAGTACAGGGAATTACCGGAACAGAAGGGAGTTTCCATGCCGGGCAAATGATTGATTATGGGACAAATGTTGTTGCAGGTGTTACTCCCGGGAAAGGCGGTCAGGAACATCTGGACATCCCCGTCTTTAATACGGTAATGGACGCTGTTAATAAAACAGGGGCGAATGTGTCAGTTATTTTTGTTCCTCCGGCCTTTGCTGCTGATGCCATTATAGAAGCTGCTGATTCTGACATAGAAGTTATTGTTTGTATTACGGAAGGAATTCCGGTGAATGATATGATCAGTGTAAAGAATTATCTTAATTGTAAGAATAGTCGGCTGATTGGTCCGAACTGTCCGGGTATTATTACACCAGGGGAAACCAAAGTGGGTATTATGCCCGGATTTATACATAATAAAGGAACTGTTGGCATTGTTTCCCGATCGGGAACACTTACTTATGAAGCTGTGGATCAAATAACAAAATCAGGACTGGGTCAGTCGACATGCATTGGAATTGGTGGTGATCCTGTTATCGGAACCTCAACTCTCGATGCTATTAAACTTTTTATAGATGATCCTGAAACAACCGGAATTATTCTGATAGGAGAGATAGGAGGCAGTATGGAATCGGAAGCTGCCTATTGGATCAGGGAAAAGGGGACGAAACCTGTTGTTGGTTTTATTGCAGGACAAACTGCACCTAAAGGTCGAAGAATGGGGCATGCAGGAGCAATAATTGGAGGCGAAGAAGATACAGCAGCCGCAAAAATGAAAACAATGAGAGAATGTGGAATCATTGTTGTGGAGTCGCCTGCAGAGATCGGGAGTACTATGGCAAATGTTCTGAAACAATAAAAACAGCTTTTAACAACAAATAAAAAAAAGGGTGTCGTTTTGAGACTACCCTTTCTTCTAATCAATAGAAAATCCTTATTTAAGGTTCAGCTTATATGTCTTAAATAACACTGGATGCCATTCTCTCCAGTTGTGAACGAATAGAAAGCTTGCTTTTTACTGCATTGTCTCTGGCTATTTCGAAACCCAGCATACCTTTATCATTTACCACAAAACATATGGTTGATCCGTGCTTGGTCATGCCCTCTCTCTCTGTTACAAAAAGTACTCCGCTTTCACTTTTTCTCACGAGTTCACCTACTTTTCCACTGTGCATATTTGACAGGTATACGATCTGGTTATATCCTGAAATTTCATCGATATTTTTACAATACACTATTTTGTAAGTTGCATTACCGATTTTCTTGTTATTTGCCAGGTCTATTAATTCAGCATATACTCTTTTATCACCGACAACTGCGATCTGAAAGGTTTTGGCTGATGCGCTTGTCGGCCAGTCAATAAGTTTTGAAAAATTATAAAGACTATACGCAATGAATCTGTCTGTTGTAGAAATTTGCTGTGTCTGCTGTGCTGTTAACGACTTTGTGGATAATAAGAATGCACAGATTAAAATTGCCGTTGTGTAGATTCCGGTTTTCATAGTAATTTTTTTTAGATTTCTAAGTCTTTATAATTTTTTACGGCATCAATTTCAAAAAGTTCTCATTTTTGACGATTTGGCTATGTTTGTGTACCAATGAAATAAAATGTAATTTGAATTTAAGCTTTGAATTATTAAAGTATCTTTATTTAATTTGCCACAAATAAAAACATACGCTAAGAAACATCCATGATTTTCATCAATACAAATAACTTTGAACATAACCAGGACATGGATGTTCCCTGCCAGACGGGACAGGCGGGCAGACGAGCATAACTTGTGAAACAGTCATGAATACCATTAAGCTGGATCTATTGGTGAGTAAAATAAAATTCTATACCTATGAAACTACTTGAAGGAAAAATTGCTATCGTAACCGGGGCAGCAAGGGGAATAGGCCGCTCTATTGCTTTTCGATTTGCACAGGAAGGTGCTGCTATTGCATTTACGGACCTGTGTCTTGATGAGAATACAGATTCCCTGGTTAAAGAAATTGAAAGCCTGGGCCAAAAAGCCAAAGCGTTTGCATCGGATGCCAGTAACTTTGAAGAAACAGAAAAAGTAGTGAATGCTATTGTTGATGAGTTTGGCACTGTCGATGTTCTTATCAATAATGCTGGCATAACAATGGATACATTACTAATGCGAATGACAGAGCAACAATGGGATTCAGTTATTACTGTCAATCTCAAATCCGTTTTCAACTTTACAAAAGCAGTTCAGCGCATTATGCTCAAAAACAGAAGCGGCTCGATAGTAAATCTGAGTTCTGTGGTTGGTATACACGGAAATGCGGGTCAGGCAAATTATTCTGCTTCAAAGGCCGGAATTATTGGTTTTACCAAATCGATCGCTCAGGAACTTGGCTCAAGGAATATTCGCTGCAATGCTGTTGCGCCGGGTTTCATTATTACAGAAATGACTGCAAAGCTATCGGAAGAACAACGTAAAACCTGGGAAGATTTTATTCCTATGAAACGAGGGGGCACACCTGAAGAGGTTGCTAATGTTTGTCTTTTCCTTGCCTCCGATATGTCTTCCTATGTGAGTGGTCAGGTAATAAGTATTTGCGGAGCAATGAAAACCTGACTCTTTTAGATTGAAAGATGTGAGAAGACCGAAGACCGAAGACCGAAGACGGAAGACCGAAGGCCGAAGACAAAAGACAGAAGATTGATGAACTGGGGAACTGGTGAATTAGCTTCGCTGAGCTCCCTATGGTCGGTTGGCTTCGCCGAACTCGCAAGCTCGGTTGATGAAATGACGAATTTCGATTTGTAAACTTCAATTAATCAGTTCACCAGTTCACCAGTTCACCAATTAAAGTTAAACAAATAAATAGCCCAACCTCCCCAGCTCGCACTCGTTTATAGTGCCTGATTTCAAAGGGCACTTTTTGTTTCTTGTATTCTGATAGATAAATACAAGGATTTTATTATTTTTGGCCTTCTTATTATTAACAAAAGCTCCTTAATACAAACGCAATGTTATTTATTCTTTTTATAGGAAGTTTTTTTAATGGCATCTGGGAACATCATTTGACTTGTGAGTACAATGCTCCTTTTATCCTTATCATGAGTATTATTGGTTTCAATTTCATCCTGGAGCGTTCACTTTCACTATTAAATTCAAAAAAATACGATTCGGAGTTACCCGGGGAAGTCAAAGATGTTTATGATACGGAACAGTATGAAAAATCTCAAAAGTACAAGAAAGTGAATGAGCGCTTTTCTTTTCTGACAAGCTCTTTTAGTTTTTTTTTAATAATTGCGATACTTGTATTTCACATTTTTGGTTATTTTGATCAGATTGCCCGTTCAATAACTTCACATCCCATACTTGTAGCCTTGCTGTTCTTCGCAATCATCATGTTAGCATCCGATCTGCTAAATACACCTTTCGCTTTGTATGATACATTTGTTATTGAGGAGAAGTTCGGTTTTAACAAAACCACCATACAGACTTTTTTTCTTGATAAATTAAAAGGCTGGCTGATAGCTGCAATTCTTGGCGGGGGCGTAACTGCATTGATTATCTGGTTTTATCTGCTTACAAAGGAAATGTTCTGGATATATGCCTGGATTACGGTATCGGGGGTAATGATCTTCATTACTATGTTCTATTCTACACTTATCGTGCCTTTGTTTAATAAACAAACTCTCCTGGAAGAGGGACCCTTGCGTAATGCTATTAATGATTTTTGCACAAAAGTAGGATTTAAACTGGATGAAGTATTTGTTATAGACGGTTCAAAGCGTTCTACAAAAGCCAATGCCTATTTCACAGGATTGGGTTCCAAAAAAAGAATTGTTCTCTATGATACCTTAATTGACGATCTCTCGACTGATGAAATTGTAGCTGTGCTGGCACATGAAATAGGGCATTACAAAAAGAAACATTCCAGGGTGAATATTATTCTTGGGATTGTTCAAACCGGTATCACTCTGTATGTATTTTCTCTCTTTACTGTGAATCCTATGCTTTCCTGGGCTCTTGGTGCAAAAGTTCATAGCATACATATGGTAATTCTTGCATTCGGGATCATATACAGTCCTATTTCTACCGTTGTCGGATTGGCATTAAATTTATTATCTCGTTCAAACGAGTACCAGGCAGATCGTTATACAAAGAAGCATTACAATGCCGATCACCTGATAACTGGACTTAAAAAATTATCATCGAAAAATCTTAGCAATCTTACTCCCCATCCGGCCTATGTTTTCTTTCATTATTCTCATCCGACATTGTTGCAAAGAATACGAGCATTGAAAAAGTAAGGTGACTTGTTTATTAGCATTACCCTAAGCATATTAGTTTTGTTTAGTAAAAAGGATATACCAGGTTATGAAAGCAGACATTATCACAATAGGTGACGAAATTTTAATAGGACAGGTGGTTGATACAAATTCTGCTTTTATTGCTGAGGAATTGAACTCTAATGGCATACAGATCAGGAAGATACATTCCATTCCAGACCTGGCCGGAGATATAACCAGTACTTTGGATGAATCAATACAAAGTTCAGATTTAGTCATACTTACAGGTGGTATTGGACCAACAAATGATGATATTACAAAAAAGGCTCTTGCCAGTTACTTTGACAGCAAACTTGTTGTTCACGAAAAATCACTTGAGCATATCAAAAAGAGATTCTCGGGCATGAAGATTGAGCTTTCTGATCGAAACATTAAGCAGGCAGAAGTACCTGAAATTTGTGAAGTATTACCTAATCGTAATGGTAGTGCGCCAGCTATGGTATTCAGAAAGGAAGACAAGATCATTATTTCCTTACCCGGAGTTCCCTTCGAGATGAAAACCATTGTGCAGGAGGAGGTAATTCCCTTGCTGAATAAAGCATTTCAGCTACCTGTACGAATTCAGAAGACAGTCCTTACGGTTGGTATCCCGGAATCAACAATGGCTGACAGACTGAAAAGCTGGGAAGAATCTCTTTCTTCCAATCTCAATTTTGCTTACTTGCCAAGTCCTGGTCTCTTAAGACTAAGACTTTCCATTTCAGGAGAGGATAAAAAACGAATGCATAAAAGACTTGATGATAAGACAACAGAACTTGTTCAGATAATAGGGGAAAAGCATGTATTTGGCTTTGACAAAGATACTCTTGCAGGGGTTGTAGGACGATTGTTGAATGAAAAATCGCTTACCCTGTCAGTAGCAGAAAGCTGCACAGGTGGAAATATAGCACATCTTGTTACATCGGTCCCCGGTTCATCCGTTTATTTCAAAGGATCAGTCACCGCCTATGCCAATGAAATTAAAACCCAAATCATAGGAGTTAAAGAAACGGATATAAACTCATTCGGTGCTGTGAGTGAGCCCGTTGTTCAGCAAATGGCTTCAGGGATCAAAAAAATCTTTAAAACGGATTACAGCATTGCAACATCCGGAATTGCAGGTCCTGATGGCGGCACTCCTGAAAAACCGGTAGGCATTACATGGATAGCAATAGGTACACCTGACAAACTAATTTCCAGGAAATATCTTCTTGGTGACCACAGGGAAAGAAACATCACCAAAGCCTCACTCATAGCGCTGAATATGCTACGCAATTCACTTCTCTGACTTGATTAAAATATTGGAAATTTTGTTTGATAAATTAAAATAAATTAGCGTACTTTGCGAACTGTTTTCAAAAATGCATAAAAACAGTAGAAAATGTCAAAGATTTGTCAGATAACAGGGAAGAAAATGATGGTCGGGAATAACGTTTCTCACTCAAAGAGGAGAACTAAAAGAAAATTTTATCCAAATCTGTTTGACAAAAAATTCTACCTTCCTGAAGAAGAACGGTGGGTATCTTTGCGTGTGTCTGCGGCAGGAATTAGAAACATTAACAAGAAAGGCTTAAAGAAGGCTCTTGAAGATGCAAAGAGCAAAGGATTTATTTCTTCGTATTAATTCAATTAGAAAATGGCTAAAAAAGGAAACAGAGTACAGGTAATTCTTGAATGTACCGAACACAAGGATTCTGGTATGCCGGGTACTTCCAGATATATTACGACAAAGAACAGGAAAAACACTCCGGACAGACTGGAATTGAAAAAGTTCAATCCAATCCTGAAAAGGATGACCTTACATCGTGAAATAAAATAAATTGAATCATGGCAAAGAAAGTAGTTGCATCATTGCAAACAGGAGAAGGTAGAGTATTTACCAAGTGTATCAAGATGGTAAAATCAGAGAAAACCGGAGCTTACTCATTCCAGGAGGAGATTGTGCATAACGATCATATTAAAGATTATTTCGCTGAATAAACAGAAAGAATATAATTATACTTTAATTTTAAAGCTTTCTTGATCTGAGAAAGCTTTTTTAGTTTCTTCAAATGGCAAAATTTTCACTTTTTGCAAAAGAGAAAAAGGAAAACCTGAACAAAGGTTTGGAAAAGACCAAAGAGAGCGTATTCAAAAAACTCTCTCGTGTTGTTGTTGGTAAATCCCGCATTGATGATGAAGTGCTGGATAATCTGGAGGAAGTGCTGGTAACATCGGATGTTGGGGTAAACACTACCTTGCGTATTATTGAACGTATTGAAGCCCGGGCATCCCGTGATAAATACTTAAATGCACAAGAATTGAATGTTATTCTCAAAGAAGAAATCGCAGGACTGCTGGCGGAAAATAATATTGAGGCTATCAATAGTTTTGATGCCCCGCTGAGTGCAAAGCCTTATGTTATAATGGTGGTGGGTGTAAATGGAGTCGGGAAAACTACAACAATAGGTAAACTGGCCTATCACTATAAACAGGCTGGCAAGAGTGTACTTATGGGTGCAGC
>DAOUOU010000038.1 GCA_030626465.1 Bacteroidales bacterium | reverse complement strand
AATTTCCGCTCATTAAGCGATGTAAGCAAATAAAGAATAAGAAATACAATTGCAGTGCAACCCAGGATAATTAATACTAATTTTTCCAAAATAAGTATGATTAATAGTATTCTTAAGTTAGTAATTTAATATGAATTTGAAATGAATGATAGTTGTGATATTAGTTTACCTGTGAATGATTGGATATTTTAATTTGTAATATCTTTTCAATATAGCATATTTATCCCTGATATTGGATACTATATATTCCTGAAATAGGTTATTGATATAACTGTTAGTTATTTCATTTCTGTATATTAGACATTTTAACTTAATTTTACACAAATCATACTAAGTTTTGGTAAAATGAGAATTCCAGCCATAGTAGTTACTTTAGGACTTATTTTCTTAATCTCAAATGAGATTTATTCTCAAAATAAGAGACTTCAGCGGGCATACGAAACCTATAATGCAGGTGAATACCATCAGGCTATAGATATTTTTAAAGATGCCTACCAGAAAATCACTGATAAAAAAGAAAAAGTCCGGATCACATTTTATATTGCTGAATGTTATAGAAATATTAATGATCCGAAACAAGCTGCTATGTGGTATAGAAAAGTGATAAGTAGAGATTATAAAGATCCTGTGGCTGTATTATATTATGCTGATATGTTGAAAATGCTGGGGGAATATGAGGAAGCTAAACAACAATATAGCCATTATAAGGAGCTTGTACCTAATGATTCACATGCAAACGATGGGATTTTGTCCTGCGACCTTGCAATGGAATGGATAGAATTTCCAAATGGTTATGTGGTGAAAGAAATGAAATACTTCAATTCCAGATTAAGTGATTTTGGTCCGACATTTGCCCGTGAGGACTACAGACTTGTTTATTTTACTTCAACACGTGAAGAAACATTTGGGAAGAAAGAACACGGCGGTACCGGGCAAAGTTTCGCGGATATTTTTGAATCATCGATGGATAGAAAAGGAAGGTGGAGCACTCCAGTTCCTCTGTCAGAAGAAATTAACACTGAAGGTGAAGAGGGAACTCCCTTTGTGACCAGTGATTATAGCTCAATGTATTTTACACGATGCGAGACAAGCAAGAATAAAACAATGGGTTGTCAGATTTTTGTGGCGGTAAGAAGCGGTGAAAACTGGCAAAAACCTGAATCTCTCGGTCTGGCAGAGGATAGCATAGTTGTTGCACATCCAACCTTATCTTCCGATGAGCTTACTCTTTACTTTGTGTCTGATATGAGAGGCAGTGCTAAAAATGCCCATGGTAAGAATAGTAAAGATATCTGGAAAGTTACCAGGGCTAGTATGTCTGATAGCTGGGGTGAGCCCATAAATCTCGGAGAGCCCGTCAATACTTCGGGAGATGAGTTATTTCCTTATATGCATCCAGATGGGACACTTTATTTTTCTTCCAATGGTCATATAGGAATTGGCGGTCTTGATATTTTTAAAGCAAAATCTATGGCTGGTGGCAATTGGGAAATTGAGAACATGAAGTATCCAGTGAATTCATCAGCCGATGATTTTGGAATATGTTTTGAAACAAGCCGGGAAGCTGGATTTTTAAGTTCTTCACGAAAGGGGAGGAGTGATGATATATACATGTTTATGTTGCCTCCCCTAAAATTTACTATCACAGGAATTGTTAAAAATGAAAATACCGATGAATTATTAGAAAGTGCTACCATCAGATCGATTAGCAGTGATGGCATAACACTTGAAACACAAACCGATGAGGAAGGCACGTTTAAGTTCATGCTTAAGCCTGGTACCGATTATGTATTCCTTGCAGAGAAAAAAGGTTTTCTGAAAGGCAAGGAAAGGGAAACCACAAAGAACAGGGAAACCAGTACAGAATTTACCACCACCATTTATCTGCCGCCAATTGATGAAGTTATTCGAATTGATAATATTTTCTTCGACTTTGCAAGTGATGTACTCAGACCGGAATCTACTGTATCGCTTGATAAACTTGTTGAAACGCTTAATGATAACCCGAACATTGTTATTGAATTAGGTTCTCATACCGATAACAGGGGAAATAATGACTTTAACCTTGATCTGTCAAACAGAAGGGCACAATCGGTTGTTAATTACTTAATCTATAAAGGCATTGCTCCTGACCGTCTCGTTTCCAAGGGATATGGAGAAACTCAACCAAAGATTGTGGATAAACGAGACCATGAGGCCTATCCTTTCCTTCCGGAAGAACAGGTACTTACCGAAGTTTACATCAATTCTATTGAAGACGAGGATTTGCAGGAACTTGCACATTTTCTGAATCGCCGAACTGAATTTAAGGTCCTACGCACAGATTACATACCAAGATAGTATTGAGGAATTTTCAGGAGTAAGATATGTTTTCAGGAATAATATTACATCTCACTTTGAACGCCTCTCTTGTTGAAATCGCTCTTAAGTAAGATTATTAATTAAGGGTAATACCTCTAAATTCAATATCTGAGGTTGATTCAATATTGCTCGCATGCTTTGCCCGGTCAACTATATAAAAATCATAACGAATAGTATCGTATTCGGGAACAATAAAGTACAAGATATCAAGTTTAATCTTTCCCTTAATGGTTTTGTTCTGTCCAACCCTGTCGAGTTTATCATCATGAGCTATTGTATAATATGGAGGAGGTTTTGAACTATCAGGCTCAATTAAAAAATACTCACCTTCTAATTTTTCATAGGGAGTAAGAAAAAGATTGTAATTGTTTTCGTTCCATGCCACGGTATCTTCAAGGTAATACATGCCAATATCAGCATCGCCATCAATAAAGGAAAATTCTAATGTTCCAATTAAAATGTTTTGTTTCAATAAGGTATCGTAAGCTACAGAAAGTTCATAACTGTTAAAAGTAATTTCCGGTACAGGGGAAACCGGTTCGGTTTTTATACAGGCATGAACAACAAAGAGAATAATAAAAGATAGTATGAGAATTGATCGATTCAATGCTGTTTATTTTTTTCGCATATAGATTCTTACTGGCACACCTGTAAAGTTATACTTTTCGCGCAATTTATTTTCCAAATAGCGTTTATAAGGTTCTTTAACATATTGTGGCAGGTTACAGAAAAACGCAAAACATGGAGTTTTATTGGGCAGTTGGGTCACATACTTTATCCTGATATATTTTCCTTTTACTGTTGGAGGAGGAAACTGTTCGATTGCATCACCCATTGATTTATTCAGTTCGGATGTCGGGATTCTTCTTTTACGATTCTCAAATACTTCAATAGCAATTTCCAATACTTTGTGTATCCTAAGCCTGGAAGTAGCAGAGGTAAAGATTATTGGTACGTCAGTGAAAGGAGCCATTCTTTCGCGTATTCTTTTTTCAAAGTCGCGGGCAGTATTTGTTTCTTTATCAACCAGATCCCACTTGTTAATGAGTAACACTACCCCCTTCTTGTTGCGAAGAGCCAGATCAAGTATATTAAGATCCTGCGATTCTATGCCGAGAGTAGCATCTGTTAAAAGAAGGCATACATCAGAGTTTTCAATAGCTCTCACCGACCTTAATACCGAATAATATTCAAGATTATCATGCACTTTACCTTTTTTACGCAAACCGGCTGTATCAACAAGATAGAAATCGTAATTAAATTTGTTATAACGGGTATATATTGAATCACGTGTAGTTCCCGGAATGGGTGTCACGATGTGTCTTTCTTCACCAATTAGTGCATTCAACAAAGATGATTTTCCAACATTTGGCCTTCCTACGATTGCAAATTTAGGAAGATCCTCAACTTCTTTATCACTATGCTTCCTGAAAGAATCTACTAATGCATCCAGCAAATCACCTGTTCCACTTCCATTGATCGAAGAAACACAGAAAAGACTTTCAAGTCCAAATTTATAAAACTCCTGAGCGTAAAATTGCCTGTCTGATGTATCTACTTTATTGGCCACAAGCAGAACAGGTTTATCGACTTTCCTTAACATATTTGCAACAGATTCATCAAGATCTGTTATACCATTCATTGTATCTACCATAAAAAGAATTGAATCGGATTCTTCAATGGCCAGGATCACCTGTTTACGTATCTCTTCTTCTAAGATGTCTGCCGAGTCTGTAATATAACCGCCTGTATCAATTACTGAAAATTCTATTCCATTCCAAAATGCCTTACCATATTGTCTGTCACGTGTTACACCTTCTATCTCATCAACAATGGCATTACGAGTTTCAGTCAACCTGTTGAAAAGTGTTGATTTTCCTACATTCGGACGCCCTACTATGGCAACAATATTTCCCACAAAAATTATCTTTCGAATTTGTATTTTAAGATCATCTAGAAATTGTAGTCAATTGCCGCACGCTGAAGCTTTAATGATTTTATATATTCAACAACCCTCATATGTGCGGGATGACGCTGGTATTCTTCAAGATCATTCATAGAGTTGAAGATCGTATCTAACATGATATCATAATTAACGGAAGGAGCTTCACTATCGTTCACATAAACTTCGAGATGAAGAATAAGGTCAATTTGATCTTTCAATTCAAAAAGCCTGTTTCGCATCTCTTTAGTAATATCTGCTTTTTCATCCGCTGAATAAGATTCAACCAGCTTCCATAATGCAACATGCTTTATCATAATCTTATCTTTTTTTTCAATGCTTTGATGGTTCAAAATAATTGATTCAAATATTATCGTAGCCAAACCGCTTAAGTTTTGATTTTTGATTTCGCCATTCTTTGTTCACTTTAACATGCAATTCTAAAAAAACTTTTTTGTTTAAAAAACCTTCCATATCTTTTCTGGCCTCTGTCCCGACCTTTTTCAACGCTTTCCCCCTATGCCCTATAAGAATGCCTTTCTGCGATTGGCGTAATACAAAAATAGTTGCTCTTATACGAATAATTTCAGCTTCTTCCTGATATGATTCAATACCAACTTCTACAGAGTAAGGTATTTCTTTCTGGTAAAACAAAAAGATCTTTTCCCTGATTATTTCAGAAATAAAGAAACGTTCAGAGCGATCAGTAAATTCATTTTTTGGATAATATTCCGGTCCTTCGGGGAGGAGTGATAATATTTTGTCGAAAAGCAGCGCAAGATTAGTCTTTTCTAATGCCGATACCGGCAGTACTTCAGCATTTGGTAAAAGTGCATGCCAATCTTCCACTAATTTTTCTATCCTGGCATTTTCTATCAGGTCTATCTTATTTATTAACAGTAAAACAGGTATATGGGTTTTGTGGAGTCTTTCCAGGTAGGAGATGTTTTTGTCTGCTTTTTCAACCACATCGGTAACATACAAAATAACATCGGCATCAATAAAAGCAGTATTTACGTACTTAAGCATTGATTCCTGAAGTTTGTACTGTGGTTTAAGAATTCCGGGTGTATCAGAATAGACAATCTGAAAATCTTCCCCATTCACAATTCCCAGTATACGATGCCGGGTGGTCTGGACTTTCGATGTAATGATCGATAAGCGTTCACCTACCAGTTCGTTCATCAGGGTAGATTTCCCAACATTAGGATTACCAATAATATTTACAAATCCTGATCTATGCATGTGTGAACTGCTATATTATCAAGGTGCAAAGATATAGTTATGAAACGAATATGAATAAAGGAGGCTACGCTAAGTTCATAATTTACACATCTGAGTATCGGGACATAGCAATACGCCGGCATAAGAAGTATAAACCTTAACCTGAAGTAAATTCCAAATAACAAAGCCCAAATAACAATTAATATCCAATTTCCAACTCCCAATATTCAATTGCCAATTTTGGAATTTGCCTTCGACGAGCTAGCAAGCTCGGTTGATAGTTGATAATTGGAACTTAAATGGATTTTGATGCCTGCTATTTGGAATTTTGAAACACCAATCTAAGCCCATTATAATAGGTAATAGTAACATGCTTTAAAGAATTCTTCCTTCAGTATATCTTCTCCATTTCTCCACAACAGTCTGCATGTCTTCAGACAGATTCGATTCGAAAGATATTTCTTTGCCGGTTCCCGGGTGCCTGAATTCTAATGTTTTCGCATGCAGTCCTTGCCGTGGCATGATATTAAAACAGTTTTGTACGAACTGTTTGTATTTGCTAAAAGTTGTTCCCTTTACTATTTTATCACCTCCGTACCAGTCATCATTAAAAACCGGATGTCCGGTATGGGCCAAATGCACCCTGATCTGGTGAGTGCGCCCTGTTTCCAGCCTGCACTCTAACAGACTCACATACCCAAATGATTCAATTAGCTTATAATGTGTAATAGCACTTTTTCCTTCATTTCCATCGGGGAACACATGCATTTTAATCCTGGTTTTCGGGTCTCTTCCTATATTCCCTTCAATAGTCCCTTCTTTCTCATCAAAGCTACCCCAAACAAGCGCAACATATTTTCGTCTGGTAGTTCGATCGTAAAACTGTTTTGCCAAATGACTTAGTGCATACTCGGTTTTTGCTATTACCAGTAATCCTGAGGTATTTTTATCAATACGATGTACAAGTCCCGGTCTGGGATCTCTATGCTCGAAAAGAGGAGTATTTTTCAGATGGTAGGCAAGCGCGTTCACCAGCGTACCTGTATAATTACCATGTCCCGGATGGACAACCATCCCTGCCTGTTTGTTAACAATTAGCAGATCATTGTCTTCATAGATTATGTTTATCGGTATGTTTTCAGGAATTAGTTCAAATTCTTGCGGAGGGTGAGGAAGCACAACGGATATTGTATCACTGGGCTTGACTTTGTAATTGGGTTTGACCGGTTTTTCATTTACCAGTATGCTTCCAGCCTGGGCCGCTGATTGAATTTTAGAACGTGAAATGCTTTCCAGCTTATCATAAAGAAATTTATCAATGCGAATTAAACTTTGTCCTTTGTTAGCAATAAAGCGATGGTGTTCGTAAAGTTCACCATTTTCAACAGGACTTTTTTGTTTCGTATGGCTCAAAACAGCTTATTCTTTTATAAACTTTGTAGTATACTTTTCTTCGCCATCAAAAGAAGAGAGCTGAAGGATATACATTCCTTTTTCTAATGATGAGATATCAATGGTGTTGTTATCTGTTATCAAATGCATAAGGATTACCCCCATGATATTGTATACTTTTACACTGTAGATCTCTGATCCATTATGGGGCAGTTTGATGTACAAGACCTCTGAAGCGGGATTAGGGAAAATTTTCAGTGTCTCAGCTATTTCAACGCTTTTGGTTTTTGTCAATGGAAGGGTATAGTTCCCAAAAGAAGGTCTTACCATCAGGGATCCTTTCGGAAGTGAATAAGAGTTTTCCCATGATTGTCCTGTATAGAAGAAAATATTTCGGAGATTATCATTATTGATATCATATCCTATGTTCAGGTAACTATCAAGTTGTTCTATTACAATAAAGAAAGTGTCTGAAACCACGATGGGACGATCAAGCTCAATACGTGTAAACTCATTTAGCCTGGTTGAATAATTTGGGAAATATAAGTTCGAAGTATACAATGTATCGCTTGCAGGTTTTTCTCCATCATTTTTTCTGATCGAAATTCTGTATTCCGATTCGCTGGTATAATCGTCGATAGATTTATTAAAGTAAATCAATACAGCTTTTAGGGTATCAGGATTATTGCTTCTTCTGAATATTCTGAATCGCACCGCAATTCTATTGAGATCCTGATGTTCTCCGGAAATTCCCAATCCCAGTTCAGCTGTTCCATCATCGTATGCATAGGAATCATGATATACTTCCCTGCGTTTAACGGTGTCGTTGATTTTGTTCTGATCAATAGAGTTGGCATTTATTACTGCAATTAATTCCAGCTCACCAATAGTATCCTCTTCTTTATAAGTATAACCTGAGGTAAAATACTCTTCTTCATAATGATAGGTAAATGGTTCCACATTCTCATTGTATTTTAAATACCTTAATAATTCACCTGTTCCCAGGTCATAAGAAAAATAATATCGTTCAAGGGATACAATTGTGCCCATATTTGGAAAAATGGTTCTGTAGCTGAAGGGTATAGTTCTTCTTTCAACCGCACTTTGGGCAAATGTAAGATGTTTATAGGGAACAGTAGAATACTCCGTAAAGGTTGGCAACAATGGTTCAACAACAGTCATATCATCGAGGTAAGTTAAGCTTAATCGATTGGTAACTGATTTGATCTGTATATAATCGATGTGCCATTGATCTGCATTGCTAAATTTCCCAAGATCCAGACCCGGGATATTCTCCAATGCAAGTGATGTATAATTTCTGAACCTGAAGCGGAAACCATCAGCAATCAGAGAATCGGCAACAGGTATAATTACCTGTTCAAAGGTATGCATTTGCTCTCCTCCCAGGAGATAATGCGCCATTATCCAGGCAGTATCTTCTGATGAATAGAAATCCAGGATTAAAGTATCCGTTATTTCAGGTTCCGATACTTTTCCTCCGCACTGATAAAAAAAACTGAAAAACAAGGTATCTTCAGGGATCTCATTGAAAACAAATATTTGTGAGGTCAATGTATCCGATTCGGCCACTTTATTCAGGGATGAATAATACGGGAATCCTTTCTGGTCGTATGCATCAAGAGTAGCAACTCCAAGACTTATCATTGAATCGGCATAGGTGGAATTTATAAAGGCATACTGATCGGCCCAGACATTGGGACGGGGAAAAATTTCATAATGGTAGGAAGAGAAATCTTCAAAAAACTCAGAATCAAAATATATTGTATCGGAACCTATAGATTTTAACGGTATCTTCTTACGTTCTTCATTGGCTTTGATAACAGCATGGTTGTAATCAAGGCTCTTTATTATCTGACCACTCGAAGGTATAATTCTAGTAAGAATAATCGTCAGTGTAAGTATCTTCTTCAACATCTTCGAAATCTTCATTTGAATTGTCTAATTCATCCCAAACAAAGGTGCTGTCTGAACCACCTTCGCCAGGTATTTTTATCGAATCTAATGTAACCCATAAAGTGATCTGGGAACCCAAAGGGACCAGCACATTTTCATTATGTACGGGATGCTGCCGGAATATAAAGGGTGTCAGTGTATCATTTTCAGAAATACTCATATCTGGAATAGCAGTACTGATTGTGAATAGGGCATCTGCTGCCCTGATTTTAGCTTCTTCAACAGTAAGGCCGATAAGGTCGGGAACCGTTGATTTTTCATTGGCCAAACCTTTTCCCAGAATAAGGTCTATTATACTTCCTTTGAGGATAGTATCACCGGGTTCAAGTATTTGTCCGTTTAATTGCTGCTCAAGAACAACGTTGATTGTCATATCATAACGATAACGAAGGTTTCCGATTTTGAGTCCTGCAATTTCAATTTTTGTTCTTGCCTCGCGAAGGGTTATATCAAGAAGGTTTGGTGCAATAATCTTTTCAGGCGAGTTGGCATTAATGGTGAAATAGATCTTTCTGTTCTTTTTCACTAGTGATCCCGGCTTAGGGTATTGATCAATTATTACACCTCTGTCACTTTCAGCGATAAAAACCGAATCAAATATTTCATACTTTAATTTTCTACTTTTGATGTGTTTTGCAGCATCTTCAACAGGAAGATTTGAAAAATCGGGGATAGCAATTGTTCTTCCATGATGGGTATAGATTCGTAAAAATGAAAGTAAAAGAATTAATAGTCCAAGAGCTATACCAACTGCCTTTATGAGATTCTGCAGAAATATTTTAGTACGCAAATAGGCAATAAAATTTTTCACTAGAATATATTTTGATTAAAAAATTGTTTTTCAATTGTATACAACCATGATAATTAACACAAATACTTTTAATACCGTGGAACCCTCATTTTTAGATTTGCGACTATTTTATTCATGTCCTTTTTAGTTTCCTTCCTAAAGGATGAGGGTTTCATACTATTATATATACTTGGATCAAGGACAAAGATAATACTATCTCCAATACGTAATGATTAGGTTATAAACGAAATAAACCCTGAAAACGTATCTGGCATCTTAGGGTTTAACATGTAGAGATTGAAAGTCATAAGTTTAAGGAAGTGAATTTGCATATTCATAATATCTTTTTGCAAGATCCTGGTTCCCCTGCATTTCATATATCCTTCCTATCAGAATATAGGTTGGCTTGTATCTGGCATTGACCTTAAGAGCTTCATCCAGATATTTCAATGCTGTTTTCATGTCTCCGTTTTGAGCATAAATTACTCCTGTGTAGTAATATGAAGCAACAAATTTCCGGTTTACTTTCATATTTTTTCTGAATACCTGCAAGGCATTTTCATACTCTTCCTTATTCAGGTAAATTAAACCAAGCATGTTTAATCCCCTGTCGTAGTTTGAATATAATTTCAAACATTTGGAAATGGCCTGAAGTGCTTTATTGTATTCTTCTAAATTTAAATAGGCCTGTGCAAGGTTGTAGTATACCATCTCGTAATCTTTATCTTTGGCAACCGCAGATTTAAAATAAGGTATAGCTTCGGTTGAATTTCCATTGGTCATTAATCGATAACCATATAAATCTGAACGATCAGTTCTTTCAAGTATGGCATTTACCGGTTTCTTATCCACATCGATTGTTTTGATTGTATTGGCCGGAGGCCATTTCCTTTTTTTCAGTTGAAATGGATTGATATAGCTATTTGCTATGATTGCATAATCCCAATCTGAATTACCTCTTTCATAGTACCTGATATAAACGACCTTAACTTTTTCCTGATGATTTCTGAAATAATGTTTAACAATGGTGCTATGATTTGTGGCGACAATAATTTTTTCTCCTGTTTTAAGATTTGCTTTGTCGATCTTATTTTTAATTAACCATTCGGATGCAGCTTTCAGAGTATGGTAGAAATAGTCCATCTCGTATTTTCCGTAAGCTTTCTTTACACCTCCCGAAAGTGTATTGTAATAAATATATTCGTGAGGATGATTGACAATAATGTGCCTGAGAGGCAACAAAGCAAGTAATCCCACAACTCCCGCTATTGCAAGTTGTATATATTTTTGCCTGGATATGCCTATCAAGGTGTTGATACCAAGTGCCGAAATTATAACTATACCCGGATAAACAAAGCTCACATGTCTCCAGCCTCCATAAACATTTGATCCTTTGTAAATAATATATATTATTGGGAAAACAGATACAAAAAGAAGAATGAAATACCAGGTGCCATATTCTTTTTTTAATCTTTTTATTAAAACGAAAAATGCGATAATTCCAATGATAATAAATTCAGGTATGGTCATGAAAATGTATTTTGGCAGGTAGTATTTTGGTACATGATCTGACCAGATTATTTTGCCTTCAAAAACCTGTCGGAGACTTGTTGCATACTGCTCCATATAGTTCATCGCTTCAATAGTTTTTTTCAGGGGTGCTTTATGTGCATAGGGCCAGAGGACCACACCAATAAGATAACCTGCAACAGATATAAGAACAGCAAATAATAGAATCTGCCAAAGCTTTCGAAGATTCCCCTTGTCGAACCATTTCTTGTATTTATTGGAAAAAAGGTAATATACACCAACAAAAAACAAAAAATAAACTGTCAGGAGAATACCTCCAACTCTTACTCCGATGGTTAATCCTATTCCGAGTGCAATAGGCCACGCATAGCTGAATCTTTTCTGAGGGTAATACTTTAGGAATCGTATAATAGAATAAATAGTGAAGATATAGGCAGCAGTAAATGGGATATCCTTTGGATTGTTAAATGAGTGCCCTAAAAACCGGGGAGAGAGAAACATGAATACCAGCGTGATAATACCTGCACGCCACCCCCCCAACATCACTGC
The DNA here is from genome assembly GCA_030626465.1 of Bacteroidales bacterium. GTDB lineage: Bacteria > Bacteroidota > Bacteroidia > Bacteroidales > UBA10428 > UBA10428. The sequence goes on along the minus strand of DAOUOU010000038.1, from coordinate 5,851 downwards.
AATCAGGGCTGCAAAAAAGATGGCAGACCAACCCGCCAGTGAATTCAAAACATGGCGCACCATATAATCATCGTCGGGCTTTAAAATTTTTATTGCTGTAACAGTTACAAGATCAAATACCGGTCCGTACATATGAAGAACACTATTTTCATAGTGCAGGCATGTGGTGTCTTTGCCAAGGGTTGCGTAATAATTGAACACGTTTTTCCCATGTGGATAATGAAAAGTCTCCTCATCTCCAGAGATCCCTGATTTCAAGCTTAGCATAGGCATGATGATGAATAGCAATGCAGCCAGGGTATAAAATATTTTTTTTTCAAGATCTTTTGGTAGTTGAGGCATACCTGTGAGGTTTAATTATTCTTGCTAAAATATAAATTCACTTCCTTATAAAAAAAACTAATAATTCTTTATGAACCAGTGGAGTTCCGGAATATCAATTTTTAATAACACTACCATCAAAACAGAAAGAAACAACAGATAAAGAACAAAGCCTTTTTTCTGATAAAGTTTCTCTGGTGTTTGCACGATAGATCCCTTTTCAAATCCAAGGTTCAGATACCAGGCAAACAGTACGGCAATGAACGGAAAAGAAATCAGTAACTCAATACGGTGTTTTATTAAAAATATGGCCAGGAAGAATGATGAGCATAAGGCATAGAAAAAGATTGAAGTGAGAAGTTTTTCTTCCGTGTAATACCTGAACGATTGACGGTATTTTCTTGCCAGATCAGGATTTGAGATAAAACGATATTCGGCAAATCTCTTGGTAGCCATAAGAAATGCGCCACCCATCCAGTAAGCAATTAATATGCTGGAAGGAGGGAAGATTGTAATTCCCATCAACATCCATCCTAATATAAACCGGATAGGATTATTCAGAGATTCGGAAAGGACATCGAGATAGGCCTTTTCTTTTGTACGAAAAGGGCGAGCATTGTATAAGAAGCCCATAATCAGGAAAACTGCTTCAGTCAGTAAAAACTGAACGGAGATAAGAGAACTTATTATTAGTCCGGCCAAAGCAAACACTATGTATTCAGTATAGATTATTCCTGGTTGCAAATCGGCTTTGACTGATGAACGATCCTTTTTCACCGGATGGAATTTATCAAATTCCGTATCGAGCCATTCGTTGATTATATAATTCGCTGATGCAATCAGGCAAGTTGCAAGTATTCCTGCAAGTATAATTCCTGTTGAAGTTGATTCAATACTGAAATTGTTGTAATAAAGGCCCATAATTATTCCCGGAAGCATAAAAATATTTTTAAACCAATGATCAAACCGGGCGATTTTGATATAGTGCTTTATCATTTTTGTATTTTCTTTTTACAAACAACCAGGATAGAGTCTCTCAAATTTACAGGTACTACGATTTTATCCAAAATACCCGGAAACGAAAAACGTATAAATTTCGGAAAAAAAGACAGGAACCGCACTCCAAGATATTTCAAGGTGAAATACCAGGAGGGACGCGTCATTTTTACTATTGAAAATCCTGCTTTTTCAAGCAATACAGTAAGATTCTTCTTATTAAAATATCCTATATGGGCAAACCGGTAATGCCACCATTTGTATCTGAAAACTTTCGCAGCTATTGAATTAACATCGGGGGTGACAAGCACTAATATACCCTCATTGGCCAATGCTTCTGAAATATCAGTAAGTAAAGAGGACGGATGAGTTACATGCTCAATAACATCTACGAGGGCTATTACATCAAAAGGCCCCCGAATTTTTGGATGAGGAAATACTCCCTGGTATACCGGAAGATTCCTTTTTTGAGCATTCTGTTGCAACCATTTTGATGGTTCCACACCCTCTGCAACGAATCCATTCTCAAGAGCTGCTTCCACCATAATGCCACTTCCGGCACCTATATCCAGCAGCCGGCCTTTGTTTTTATACTTGCTGAAAAATTTTACCAGTTTTTGCTCCTGAAGCTTTCTCTCATTTCTTGTATTTTCATATTCTTCGTCCCGAAGATCCTCATAAAAATTTACTACTGCATCCAGATCGGTACATTGGATAAATCCGCAAGAAATACATTGTTGTAGTTCTCCGGTTTTTCCATAATCGAAATTTGTAATGGCGAAGTTTTCACTGGTCAAATCTGTGCTTATATCCGACGTCTTCTTCAGAGTAAATTCATTACCGCCACAAACCCAGCATGTAATAGTATTAGTTTTCTTCCTCATCTATAAATTGATTAATGAGATTGCTGTAAAATACTCCTTTCCTTGCCTGTTTAACCTGAACTTTTAGAAATTCCATTCCTGCCATACGCGCAGATTCACCATCTGTATCTTCCCTGTCACCAATATAAACAGTATTTTTAATATCACACCGGAAAATATCACATATTTTTAGTAATGTTTTATTGGTGGGTTTAAACTGTCCAATATCCATCTGTGTAGAACAGAATGTTTTATCGGCCATAAGATCCAAAGCAACTAATTTCTCATCTACCGGATAATCTGAGTAGATGGCAATTTTAATTTTATTTTTTCTCAGGTATTCAAAAAAATCTTGTACTCCCGGGTATCTGGCTTTTTTTATTAAATGCAGTGGTAATTTGTACATCAGTTTTTCAATGGTGTCTTTTATTTTATATGCAGGAATTTGTAATCTTTCAACGCACCATTCGTATTGTTCTTTATCTAGTTCAGGTGACGAGTATCCCTTATTTTTTTCACGTTGTTTGCGAAATTCAGAGAGTATTTTCAGATCATTAACGCTGACCTTTGAACTTGCTAATGCTTTCAGAAGACTTAAAAAAAGAAAAAATCTTAATTTCCTCTGATCGTACAATGTTCCATCCAGATCAAATACAATAAGATGAATATTTTTCAACGAAGGTTTTATTTGAGGAGATTTGCAGGGCATTTTAGTACAACCGGATAAAGGCTTGAAAATTTCTATTCCAATTCTAAAAATAATTTGTTTGTTTCAGTAAAAGTAATCAGATTTTCCAAAGCTGATTTATAACAAAAAAGGTTGCCATTTATGGGGCAACCTTTCAGTCTGATATTTTGATGCTGTTATTTTCTTTTAATTTCGTCAGTAACAGAAAGTTTTTTTCTTCCTTTTGATCTTCTCCTAGCCAGTATTTTTCTTCCGTTATCAGTTGACATACGCTCTCTGAATCCGTGCTTGTTTCTTTTTTTTCTTATCGATGGCTGAAACGTTCTTTTCATTTTTTCGGTTTTTTACCTCCATTATTTTCAGGCTTGCAAAGATAGATTCTTTTTTTAAATACCAAAAACAAATTTTACCTGATCTGCGTAGAATTGATAATATTTTCAAACCAATAGTTCAGTTGGCAGAATCAAATACAGAGATACAAAGTAGATCAAATTTGAAATAGTTTGATAAAAAGTGTCTATTTTGCGCTTTTCTACCGATCACTTAAAATGAAAATAGACTGTTTATGATAATTCGCAGAAGTGTAATTGTTGCTATACTCATACTTGCAGCCGGATCATGCAGGGTAAGGAATACTATGAATGATAAGGTTTTGACAGAAATTAGTATAGACCGGTTTGAACAGGATTTGTTCTCAATTGATATGTATAGTCTGAGCGACAGTATTTCGTATTTAAAGAAAAAATATCCTGAATTTCTTCCTTTATTCAATAATAAGATCATTGAAATAGGAAGTATGGATCTTCCACTCTATAATGAAAGATTGTTGGCATTTGTTACCGACTTCACAATTTATCGGGTGAGCAAACAGGTAAATGAAGTTTTCGCAGATTTTTCAGTTTACAAAAAGGAACTATCAGAAGCATTCGGGAGATTTCATGATTATTTTCCGGCAAAACCATTACCGAGCATTATTACCTGTATCACCGGATTCAATCAATCTATGATTACTGCAGATAGTCTGCTGATTATTGGTCTGGATAAATACCTTGGCAGCGATGATGAATTTTACCAATTAATGTACCCTCCAATACCAGGGTACATGCGTTACGTAATGCATCCGCAGAAAATTCTGCCAGATGCCTTATTTGCCTGGTTAACAACTGAGTTTGAATACAATAATACGAAGGACAATTTGTTATCGAATATAATTTATCAGGGAAGAGCGATATATGGTGTACAACAACTAATACCTGGGATTCACGATACCCTTCTATGGGGTTTCAAACCACAACAACTGGATTTTTGTATAGTGAATGAGAAACAGATGTGGCTATTTGTTGTTGAGCAAAAAAAATTGTTTGAAAGCGATAAATTAATTATTATACAGTATGTTGATGAAGCACCCTTCACGAAAGATTTCTCTCAGGAATCGCCAGGCAGAGCAGGTGTATGGCTGGGTTATCAGATCGTGGCTTCATACATGAGAAACAATAAGGAAGTAACATTATCCGATCTGATGAACGAAACAAACTACCTTAAGATCCTTAATTTATCAAAATACAATCCATAATTTATTAAGAAAAAATGCGACGTTTTCAACTTCTATTGGCAGGGCGATGAAAAGATATTCTAGAAAAAATACCTTGCAATAAATAAGGCTGCCAGAATATACAGTACGACCGGTACTTGCGAAAAGCGACCAGTGCATATCCTGAGCAGAACATAACTGATTACACCAAAAGAAATACCTTCACTTATACTGAAAGCGAGAGGCATCAAAATGATGGTAAGAAAAACAGGTATGGAGTCAAGGTAATTTTCCAGCTCAACTTTTGTAATAGGCGTGATCATAAACAAACCTATGATAATAAGAGCAGGGGCCGTTGCTGCAGCAGGGATCATCAAAAACACAGGCGATAAAAACAAGACAATTGCAAAACATATGGCAACAACCAGGGCCGTCATACCGGTTCTTCCTCCCACTGAAACTCCCGCTGAACTCTCAACATAGGTGGTTACGGTACTGGTACCAAGAAGAGCACCAACTGTAGTTCCGATAGCATCTGCAAAGAGGGCCTGTTTTGCACGAGGTACTTTTCCGTCCTTATCGAGCATATTGGCTTTGGAGCTTACACCTATCAGTGTACCGACGGTGTCGAACATATCAACAAACAGGAAGGTAAACAGAACAATCAGAATGTCTGGTTTTAGCACTTCCTTAAAACTAAGTTTAAAAAATATCGGACTTAAGGAAGGAGGCAGACTGAGCAGTCCTTCTGAAGGAAGAGAAGTAATACGCAGTGGAATTCCGATAACAGCTCCTGCCAGAATTCCAATAAGTATAGCACCCTGTATCCTCAATATCAGCAGAACGCCTATTATACTTAAACCTGCAAGTGTTATCCAGATCGTATGGTCTGACAAATTCCCCATACTGACGAGAGTATTTTCATCGGCTATAATAAGGCCTGAATTGATGAAGCCCATAAGGGCAATAAATAAACCTATGCCTACCGAAATGGCATGTTTTAATGGTAGAGGAATACTATTCACAATAAGTTCACGAATGTTAAAAGCAGTGAGCAGTATAAAAATAATACCCTCTATAAAAATAGCTGTAAGTGCGGTTTGCCAGGAATAACCCATCCCCAGAACTACTGTGTAAGCAAAAAAAGCATTCAGGGCCATGCCTGGAGCAAGCGCAAAGGGGAGATTGGCCACCAGGGCCATAATCAGTGTTGCAACTATGGCAGAAAGAGCTGTTGCAGTAAATAAGGCTCCCTTATCCATGCCCGTGGCACTCAGTATGTCAGGATTGGCTGCCAGTATATAGGCCATTGTCATGAAGGTGGTAATCCCGGCAATAATTTCTTTAGGAATTGTTGTGTTGTATTGTCTGAGGTGAAAAAGTTTTTCCAGCATGATATTAGGGTTGGTGCAAATTCAAAAATACAAATACCTTATTTACTGATCAAGTGTT
>DAOUOU010000102.1 GCA_030626465.1 Bacteroidales bacterium | reverse complement strand
GAGGGGGTGGCTCTGGATTTCAATTCAAGATTCCGAAACCCACTTCTCTTGTCAGTCAATTATTTACGATTTAAATCTATCAGATAAGAAAGCTATCACAAACAATATAAAACCTGTCTTAAAATTAGCCTTTCACCAATGAACGCTAAAACATTATAAATTTTGACCCGCAGATTAAAATCCAACTCCCACACCAACGCTGTAAAATGGTTCCCAATTGTTATAAGGAGAATTGCTATTCTGAAGCACATCAAACAGAATTTGTATATTAAGCCAGGTTCTTCCTCCCAGGCTCTGACTATAACCAGCACCCAAAAGAAGGAAAGGCACCCACTCCCGCTGTGATTCTCCGAGACTGTTATAAAGTTCGTAATTCATCAGAGCATATTCTGCGTGTACATACAATGGATTAACAATTCTATAGCGGGCAAAAACGCTACCTCCATAATTGGAAGTAGTATAGGTCGATGAATAGCGTTTATCACTGATATACTCATAGGAAAATTTTAATCCGATTGAGAGTTTTGGCCTGATCTTGTAACCAATAAATGGCCTTATACCAATCATAGTGTAATTCCCAAAAGACAAACCGATATTTCCACCAAAATAGATCTTGTCTTTTATGGGAGCTTTTTCTTTTTTAGGTACTGGTACCGGTGCTGTTGCAGGTTCCGGTGTTTGTGCAGGCTCAGGTTGCATTACCTGTATTGAATCCTGCGCGTTCATGCCTTGAAAAAATGGCAACAGGATGCTAATGATGAGAAGGAATCTGATTATTTTCATGAGGTAAGGATTAGAATTGATACTAATTTAAACTATCTGTAAACAAATATAAGACAGAATAGAATGAAATACCAGACCCAAAAGGTGTAAAATGGGAGTATTAAGGGTGAAAGAAGAAAGAATTGATTAATCGATTAATTGATGAACTGATGAAATGAAGTTAATGAAAAGATATGTTGCATGCTTAAATCTGTATGCTTTTATGGTTTAGCTAAAATAGATTTCTTCATTTAATCAATTCACCAGTTAATCAGTTCATCAACTAAATAATTACACAGTTACACAACCCAGCGGAGCGAGCTCAGCGAAGCTAATTCAACAGTTACACGATTTAACAATTAAACAATTATATCATCCCTCCTTCTTAATAATCCTCCTCATATTCCTGTGAAATTCATTGGTGGCCCGCTTATGAAAGAAGGGATATACAAATTTGTCGCGAAGTTTTGAATCGCTTTTAAAATAACTGGTATGTATTATCTCGGTCTTACCATCTGTTTTTTGCTGAAACTGTAAGCGCTGTTTGCCTTCTGACTTATTTCCTTCAATGTAACTGAATTCAATGATTTTATTTTCGGTATCCACATTTATCACCTCAAAAGCCAGGGCAAGATTGTAGATGCCTCTCAGAATTCTAAGATTAAGATATATCACCTGACCCGTATCAATTTCTTCACATTCATCTCCGCAGTAGATAACACTTTCTGAAGGTTTTGAAAAGAGAATTCCAAAGCTAACTCTTTTCCCATCCCACGCTTCTGTAGGACTGGTTTTTATATAACTTTCCCAGACAGTATTAAGATCTTTTTTAATCACATAGCTTATTTCCTGACTCGAAAACTCAACAGGTACTATTTCACTTTCCAGCGTAGGATGTAAATCATAAATGGTCAGGATTTCATTCTCTATCTGGTGATGAATATACTTTCGTACTTTTTTATAAGGAATCTTTTCAAAATTAAGATCCCCCAACAATACCTGTCCATAGAGCGTGAAATTCAATAAAAGGAGAAAAGTTAAGGTTATTGTTTTCATTTGCAACGTTCAATCTATGCGAATCCTTTACTAAAAACAATCTGTGAATAAGGGACTGTAAAAATAGTAATATGGGATTAATTATGAAATTAGATTGTCAGAATAAGTGAAAAACATAATGTACTTTCTATTACTTCATCGCAATGACGTTTTAACGGAATACCTGTTGCTTCAATGCTACTCCTCGCAAGACTATGTTTCTCCTTAATCACCAAAAACCTGCCCTTTAGCAGCCTACAATCTTACCATCCTTTTTATTAGTACCGTATCTTCCATTTGTAGCCGGTAGTAATAAATTCCATGCGGCAGATGATCGGTAATGTACTCTGCAGTGTGGTAGCCGGAGGTTTGATAGCCATTATAAATGACATCCACTTCCTTGCCCTGAATATCAATAACCGAAAGGATTATTTTCCCTGGCCTGGAAATATAATAGGGAATGTAAGTAACCGATGCAAAGGGATTAGGATAGTTCTGTTCAAGCAAAATTTGATCCTCAGTAAATAATGGACCCTCTTCGATGGAGCTCGGTACGTAAATATATGTGTAGTTATTATTCTCCGCGCCCGGAGTACCAAATGCAATAGAATACCCCCAGCTCGATGGCAGTGAATTATCGCTGGAAGCATCAAGAAGAGACAGCGTAGGACCAAAGCCATTAGGTTGATGCGGCCAGGGTGAAGAGGGTGAATAGGCGAAAGAGTCGATTAAATCGCCTGTATTGTTATAAAGGCGCAGCGTTTCTCCAGATGAGCTAAGACCAAAATCAAATTCACCAATGTAGTTATTCACTGCGGGAAAGGCCTCCTCAAAATCAGAAGAATCTCTGCACAATACCAGGTAGCCATCGGCAGGCATTATAGTATTTGCAGGAATCACGAATTCGTGCAAATCATCCTCATCCTTGAATATCCAGCCCGAAATATCAACTGCTGATGCGTATGGATTATATAATTCAATCCAATCGCCGGCATTTACCTCGTCCGATGAGTTATAATTTACCTCGTTTATTACGATATATGGGATGGTAGAACCACTTTGTGTAAAATTAGCGGTTACCGTTGCGACTTCTGAAATAAGCACAGTAACTCGTGCAGAATTTTCATTTGCCGAAAGGCCATCCCAACCGGTAAATTCATATCCCGGTTCAGGTAATGCGGTGAGTGTTATTGGTATTTCTTCGACATATTGACCAGTCCAGGGATAATTGGAGGGTATGATAGAGTTTACTTTGATTTTTCCCTGTCCCGAAACATCCATAGTAAAGTCATCCCAATCATTCAGGCTGAAGAAATCGAGAATATGGTCTTTAACTGCTTGACTCCGATTTTCAAAAAAAGTTTTAATAACATCGATATTGCTGTTCCATTCGCTTATTGAACGAAGTGTAGTTCCATAAGAATCCCATCGGTCAATGTGGTCCTGCATTTCTGGTACCAGCATAGCTTGTATAGTCTCCAGGTGTTCAATTGAAGTATCTGCAATGAAGCGCGAATTTATATAATCGGCCATGCGGTTCACAAAAGCGTTTCTGAACTCATTTCCCTCTAAAATTTCACGAATCAAAAGGGTAGTTATTGGTGTGTTGGGCCAGCCTGTACCATCATCTGCTGTAGCATGTGCCAGGGTGTTATGCGTGTAATCGTTTTGATAGGGGTGAGAATTCATAGCATAATCGAGATCGTAAAATAACCACCTCCACTGACTATTTGCCGTTCTGGGTTTCCAGCATTTGATATTATTGCCCGGCCAATCGTAGTTGGCATAATATATTTCAGGTACCAGGTAATCAACCAGATTATCCAGATCAACGATGGCTTTTACATAGTCGTAGGCTTCATCAGCATTCATATTATTATTGGCCACGTAGTTTTCCATGGCCAGGTAAGCCGAATCAGTTCCTTCAATGACTATCGGATTCGAGCTTCTCCAGTAACGACTGATCATATCTACCCGGTCTTTATCGATATCGTAGTGTAAATCGAGGTAATCTTCATTCAGCTTTTCGCGAATATTATGAATACCCCAATACTCTCCGTTTATAAATACTATTGCAGGGCGGAATCGCTGATGATCGATGTTCTTATCTTTAATCAGGTCGGAGGCGAAAACGTCTCGTATGAGTGTGCTTTGCCAATCGCCTCCGGCGGCTCTCAATACAAGGGCTTTGAATTCGGTAAACGGTAAATCATCGAACATAGGATATTCGAGCTTGCTCTGCCCGTATCTATCCCTGAAAAAAACCGATAAGGATTTTCGATCGTTCGCACGGCTTCCCCAACCCAGAATTTTAACTCCGGCATTGGTTGTAAATGCAGGCTGACCATCGGCTTCAAAAAACTCAAGGGTTACAGGTCGCTCCCAATTCTGCCAGTAGTTGGCAATGCGTTCGTGATAGACCGGATAACTGCCATGAACATAAATACCAATATCATCGTCCCAAAAATTATCGGGATGTGTTGAGAGGGATACAACAGGCAGTGAATAGCTATCGCCAATAAAAAAAGTTTTTGTAATTACTTTACTAACAATTGCATCTGAATCATAGCCCCTGGCTTTTAGCACGGTTGTCGATGAAATATTGATGGGTGTGCTGTAAACAGAAGAACTTGAGTTTGGCTCGCTGCCATCAGTGGTGTACCTTATCTGAGCTGTGCCTGATGTACTTGAAAGTGTAACATTTATGGCAGAACTGCGAAAGCCTGCAGCATGAGATGTTGTAATTTCTTCGAAGAAACCGGTAAATACAACTCCACCGTTCTGCGATTGTGGGCTGGGTTCCTGGAAGATTACCCGGTTGGAACTTCCGTCAGGATACCGTCCGCAGGAAAAGTCAGGAGGAACAGCTCCCATGGCATACTGATCGACAATTGCACCAGCACTATTGGTGAGCAGAAGAGTTTCGCCGTCCTTATCAATTTTAAAATTTGTATGCATCAGGTTTCCCGGTTCAGGATTTGTGATATCTTTTCCCGAAGCAAATACTACCAGTCTTTCGCCAGTACTAAGTGTAACCGAAGGGAACACCCATTTATACGGCCGATCGATATTGTCTGATAAACCGTAACCATTCAAATTGATCGCAGCACCGGAACCATTGTATATCTCGATCCAGTCCGGATAATCGCCATCCCTGGTGGCTTCGCCCATTTGTTCGAACCACCAGTTACAATTCTCAACCGGGCAGGTTTGCTTATCTACCCAAAACTCATCCTGAATACTGGAGAGATTTGCCGGCATAATTTCATTAATTACCACCTGTGCAGTAGCAGACGATATGGTGAATAGCATCGAAAGGCTTAAAAGACCATGAAGAAAAGCTATATTCGTAAACTTCATATAGCAAGGTGTTGAAATTCAATTGTTTAACAGTAACTCTTCCTGGTTTATAATTTATTACCCAGGGTTAAATATAACCATTGTGGGATGTTTTCCAACCTCAGCTCCTTAGCTTTTCAATGAATACCATTTTTATGTTGATAATTAACACAATAATGTGTGTGAATGTGCTAAACTATATAAATGATATACAGAGCTAAGTAAGGCTATCTTTAAAATCCCAGCTTCTCCTCTGCTTTTTTCTGAAAATCTTTCAGGAAGGGAAGAGAAAAACTAAATACAATGCGCCAACGGCTCCATTTCGCATGCAATAATTCATACGGGTCAAAAATATCATCGTCACTATCCTCAGGAAAAGTAAAGGGTCGCGGAAGGGTTAAATTTGCACCTGTATAAGTCAATCCCAGGGTAACATCAGCACCCTTCAGATCGAGCACAAAGCCTCCACCGTAGTGATAAAAATTTGATTTGAAAATACTATTGTATGCCTCGGCTTCATTTTCTACAAATCTTGCAACATTATCTGTGACGGCTGAGAAATCTGTACTAAAACTGGTGTAAAAAGATATATTATTGGTTAGATAAATTTCAATTCCCACCCCGGCATTGATTACACTTTTGAACTCATCTACCAATTTAAACACATTGGTGTCTCCTGCACTTTGTCCCAGGTGACTGGCAGCCTCCATAATTGTGTATTTTGAGACACTGCTAAACCATTCAGAGCTGAAATGTATTTTGCTTTTTCCTACAAAATATGTTAATCCGGCCCCTATCGACCATGGAGATCGATATTTCGTATCAAGCTTATCCTGATAACTGGTAGTATAAGCATCCGGATTTTCACTTATACCTTCTATGCCTGAGAAAAAAAGTTCATTCTGATAGTTGCCGTTCCCCTTAAGTTTAATGGAAGGTGTAAGAATAGTAAGTCCGAGTAACATCTTTCCTGCCTGATAGGATAAGCCTGCCTTCCAGAGCAGGTTGTAATGGGTGAAGGAAAAATTTTTATTTAACCTGTAGATGGCAACCTGGCTACTTTCTGTCAATGCCTGCAGATTAATTATATTGCCTTTCCCCTGATTTATAACAGAAAGGTATCCCGATGCACCTATACTCAACTTGTCATTTACAGGATAGGCCCAGCTAAATCCCATCCACTCTTCTTTTCCTTTACTAGATTGAGTCAGTTCCGCACCAAAATATTCCTCGCCCGGAAAATTTTCGATTACATCATCGTGAACCTCATCTTTGTATGAAAGTGTAAGATCCTGATTTTGTCTCAGAAGAATTGCCCATGCAAAATGATGATTTTCTAAAAAAGATATTTTAAAGGTACCGGCAGCCAGACTTGGAACACCTCCAAAATCTGATTTTGATGCATTTTTATTATTACCAAATGCATCCTCTATTTTAAGGTTGTTCCATTCGTACACGTCAGCACTTAATAAAAATGCAGGATTCTTTATTTGCGACAGCCTTGCAGGATTGTAATAAACTGCTCCCAAATCGTTAACACCTCCAATCACAGAACCACTTAAAAGCATGGAACGGGTTCCGTATTGCTGAGTCCAGTAATGCCCATCCTGGGCATTGTTTGGAATGGAGAGAAAAAGAACTACTCCTGCCGTAATACAAACAATGAAGAATTTTTTTATTTTCATAATACCAAGCTTAATAACACGATAAATAAACACAGAACAATATATAGGGATTTATTATTTTTTCAGATCTGAACTCAGGTATTTATTTCAAATATACTGTATTTACTATGGATGATCTTTGCGAAACCTTATCAATTCAGAATGCCCGGAATTCTTTATCACCTCACTCTTCGATTTTAATCGTATTTATCGCTCCGTAATAAGTGATAGGTTCTCTTTGCTGACTGGTTATCGTTAAAAATAACAATCCAGGTAAGCTGTTCTAAACAATTATACTTCCTCCCAATAGTCTTTCTCCTGAATAGAAAACAGCCGGCTGCCCCGGTGCCAATGCCCATGCAGGTTCATCAAGATAGACTTTAATTCTGTTTTCACTTACTATGCCTAACCGGCAATTCCCTCCGGGATTTAGTCCAAAACCTCTTATTATTACTTGAATATTCTCAGATTTATACAGATCATCTGAATGAGTCCAATGGAGATCTGTAACCATAAATTCAGAAGCATATAAGTTTTTCCATGGTTCAACAACAAGTATATTCTTCTCAGCATCAATCTTAGCTACACATAGTTTGTCTTTTGTATCAACTTCCAGATCACGCTTCTGTCCGACAGTATAATAAATATAGCCCTTGTGTCTGCCAATAGTTTTTCCTTCTTTATTCAGAATATTTCCCGGCCTAATATTCTTCTTAAGATCAGGAATATAATCTACGAACATTTCATCACAGGTTCGTCCTTGCGCAAAGCATAATCCCCTGCTTTCTTTCTTACCCGTCAGGAATCCCAAACCATTTTTCCTGGCAATCCCGGTTACCTCATTCTTATTGTATGTTCCAAGCGGTGTAATTAACCTGCTCAGAACATCTTGCTTCAGACCCCACAAGTAATAGGATTGATCTTTGTCCGGGTATTTTCCCTTATAAATTCTGAACAGACCTTCCTCCTTTTTCAAACGAATATAGTGCCCGGTAGCAATATTTTCGATCCAATGCTCATCTGCAACTTGCAAAAGTAATTTGTATTTCACATGAGGATTACAATGTGCACAAGAGCTCGGTGTAAGACCTGTTAAATGGAAACGGGTAAAATAACGGATCATCTCATCCTCGAACAATTCAATTGCATCTTTGCGTATAATTGGTACGTCCAGTGTTTCAGAAATGCGATCCAGATTACTCTGTTGAGTCTCATTACCAGGAAAGAAATTGAAATGTACCCCTGTAACCTTGAAGCCTCTATTTTTAAAAAGCAGGGCTGATACGGCGCTATCGATTCCACCACTTAATGCAACGAGTACAGATCCTTTCATAAATCTAAGATACAAATAGAAAATCAGAGAAAATGGAAGCAGGAACAGGAAATTCTGATCTGCACACAGAAGTTTAATATGCTACTATTGGCTGTTGCGCAACTCAATTATTGACATCCCTGGCGAAGCACAGCGTACCCGCCCGAACGACTGAGATCGTTCAGTCGGGCGGGGATCAGGAACCACGAAGTGCTTCGCGAAAGCAATGATAACCGGAATGTTGCTACGAAAGAGTTGCGCAATAGTTACCCTAATTACACGGCGTTTTCACTGAATTCCACATAGCTGCACGAATGCGGTAATTCCCTTTTTTTGAAGCCTTCCAGTTTATCAGGTAATTGAATTTTTTGCTCTCTGGTGAAGGGTTTGATTTTGTTGTATATTTTATATTGCATGTACCCAGTTCAAGGACTATGTCACCGTACACTTTATGTTCTATTGGATTCAACTTCATATCAATAATCTTTAATCCCGTTTTGAATTCGGAAGAGAATGATTTGGCTACTTCATCACGACCTTCAATTATCTTTCTATATTCAGGTATATAGTGACAATTGGGTGAAAATAGTTTTACAATACTATCCACCAATCCATCCTGAAAGAATAGTTCAAGTTGCTTGTCTTTCTCCTGGATGTCTTTGATAATAATCGCTTTTTCGTCTTTGCTTTGAGCAAATAGTATTGTTGATCCCAGGAAAAAACATATTGATAATACAAATAATCTCTTCATTGTAACTTTATTATTAAATGGTTTCTAAAAATAGAAAATTAAACACTCGATGATTAACTTACTTTAAATGGATCATGAATTTGAAAATTCTATTCATATTCCGGCGAAAGATATAATACGAATTTCATCTAAAAAAGATATCCTTTTAAAAAATTGAAAGCATGTTTCGATATAAATGTTATTTTTGCGCACGTTGAATTCATTATATCAGATTCAAGCCTATAAGAATGGTTGTCATCAACAAGGAAAGGAATCTAAATCTGGACGATTTTCAGCAGTTACTTTTTGCAAATGCTTCATTAGACTTTTCTAAGGAGATACTGCTTCAGGTGGAAAATAATTTTTCATTCTTGCAGAAATACGCAGAGAATAAAATTATTTATGGTATAAATACAGTTTAATAAATTCAATGCGTTTGTCAGATTGACAATGCCAATACCTGTCATAACAGAGGTGCCATTGATAAGAGCCAGACCTTCCCTTATTCTTACTTCCAATGGATGAATACCCAG
>DAOUOU010000155.1 GCA_030626465.1 Bacteroidales bacterium | reverse complement strand
TTAATTATTAATTTTTAATTTTTAATTCAAAATCTATACCCTATCCCCCACTCCATGTAATCAGCAATAGCACGATGTGCTTTCAGCGACAGATTAAGAAGAATATTATGGTATATCTCATATCTGAATCCTATTCGGGAATAGACCCTGGTATACTTATAATAATTAGCATGTACATAAGAACCCACCTGTAACACAATGTTCAATTTTGAATACCTTGTATAAAAAGCTCCATGCAGTCCTATCTGGAAAAGATCACTGCTGGTATAGTTACCTCCCTCGTCACCAACTTTATTGGGCCCTAATGATTCATCATAGAAGAAATCCACTCCTGCCCCAAACGAATACTTCATTCCCGGTACAAATTTGTAATCCATAATGAATGAAGAAATGAAATAGTATTTGCCAGAGATCTGATCGTCTGTTTTGGCACCTCCTGTAAGAATAAATTCAATAGTATTCTTTTTTAGTGAAGGCTTTATTTCAGGAGTTTGTCTTGGATATCTGGCTGGCATTATGTTGTATAGATAGCCTAAAGAAACAGTTACTGTATTGATGCCCAGATTCGGGGTAGCCAGCTTTCCATTCGAAAAATGTGAAAAACCTATTCCTGCTAAAACTTCATTTTTCTTGTCGATTCTAAATCGCACATTGTATTTAAAATTCACGTAAATATTTAAACCTGAACTTATAGCTAAGTTCAAAGGGTTTTCACTAACATCGAATTGTCTTGTTAAGTATGAAACACCAAATCCTATGCGATAATTTGAGTAAAGTTTTTTCACTTTTGATGAAAAAGGAATGTCTATAAAAAGAAAAGCTGCATGAGCTTTTCCAAACACCCTGTCATTTCCAAGCGAGGTATAGAGATAGCCTGCACCCATACGTGGATACCTGTACAACTTATCCCATAAGGTGCGTCCGTATGTATCGGTTGTCAGATTAATTTCAAAACTATAAATGCTTGACTCCAGGGAATATTCTATTGTACTATGATGAGGATAAATATAGCCGTAAGATGTTTCTAAACTCAACCTGAGGTTATTGATTAGCTTCACACTATCTGAGGAGGATATTGAATGGCTGTGAGGAGAATTCAGACAAAGTATGATAATAATGATTCTTGTTCTAAAAAGAATGGTATTCAAATTAACATTTCGCATTAAGATTCTATGCTTTCCTTTTGCACTTGATATTCCACAAACAATATTACAATTTCTGCACTTAAAAAAATAATGTATTTTTAGACTCGATATCAAAAGGTGTTGAAAACATTGTCCTTTACTGTTCAGATTTATGAGAAGTTTATACAAAAAAGAAATTACAGATTTTTTCAGTTCTATTACGGGCTATATAGTTGTTATCGTTTTTCTGGTAGTGAATGGCCTGTTTTTATGGGTATTCCCAGGCGAGATGAATATTCTGGATGCCGGTTATGCCTCACTTGATACCCTGTTTGTGATAGCTCCATGGGTGTTTCTTTTTCTTGTTCCGGCTGTCACTATGCGCGCTTTCTCCGATGAGAAGAAAAGTGGTACATTAGATCTTCTCCTTACACGCCCAATCTCCGAAATGCAAATAGTTTTGGCAAAGTATTTTGCCAATGTTACGGTTGCAGCTATTGCTTTATTGCCTACTTTCATTTTTTACGGCTCAGTAATTATGCTGGGTAATCCCACAGGCAATATTGATTCTGGTGGTACATGGGGTTCATACCTTGGTCTTTTTCTTCTCGCGGCTGTTTATGTTAGTATTGGCTTATTTGCATCTTCACTTACCGAGAATACTATTGTTGCTTTTGTTTCAGCTGTCTTACTTTGTTTCTTTCTCTATCTCGGTTTTAATTCAGTAGGTTACCTGAGTCTTACAGGGAAAACAGGAAATTTTATTCTTAATCTTGGTATAGATGCACACTATAAATCTATGCAAAGAGGAGTGATTGACAGTAGAGATCTGGTGTATTTCCTTTCGGTAATTTTTCTTTTTTTGTTCTTTACACAAGCAAAACTTCGAAGCAGAAACTGGTAATTAAAATACAATACATTCTTATGGCTAAAGACAGAACAAGAAGCAAGTTACGCAACAATGACCTTTCCACACTGGTAAGCATAATTGCTGTTGTTCTGCTTGTTAATATCGTTACTCAGAATATATTTTTTCGAATCGATCTGACTTCTGAGAAAAGATACACATTATCAAAGAGCACAAAAGATATCCTCCGTGACCTTGACGATATTGTTTTTATAAGAGTTTATCTCGAAGGTGATCTGAATATACCTTTTAAAAAGTTCCGGGACAACATTCATGATCTGCTTGATGAGTTTAAAATATTTGGAGAATATAACCTGCAATACGAATTTGTTAATCCTTTAGAAGATGCTTCACAGGAATTGCAGCAGAAAATTATCACTCAACTTTATGACAAAGGACTGAAGCCAACCAATATACATCAGAGGGATAAAGAAGGTGCAATCACGGAGAAAATAATTTTTCCTTCAGCACTAATCAAGTATAAAGACATTGAAATCCCGCTTAACCTGCTTATAAATAATCCGGGAGTTGGGTCAGATCAGAATCTGAACAATTCAGTTGAAAGCCTTGAATATAATTTTATCAGTACTATTAGAAATATTACCAATAAAAAAACTGAAAAGATAGCTTTCCTTGAAGGTCACGGAGAGCTGAACGGGTTGGAAGTAAATGATATCTCATTAGAACTATCGAAATTATATCAGATTGACCGTGGAAAAATAGATGGTATACCTGGAGTTTTGGATGAATACAAAACTGTTATTGTGGCCAAACCAACGGTGGCCTTTAATGAACAAGATAAATTTGTTATCGACCAGTATATTATGAATGGTGGAAGAGTACTTTGGCTAATTGATGCAATTCAGGTTAGTCTTGATAGTCTGGTGAATGGCGAGACCATGGCCTTTATTTCACAACTCAATATCGATGATATCTTATTCAGGTATGGTGTAAGAATAAATCCTATACTCGTTCAGGATATTCAGTGCAATGTAATACCTGTTAATATGGCTCTCAGGGGTAATCCTTCTAATTTTCAGCCGGCACCCTGGCTTTATTATCCCCTTGTTTCTCCTTCGAAAGCACACCCGGTTACACAAAATCTGAATATGATTTACTGCAGGTTTGCCAATTCTCTTGACACTATCGAAGCGAGAAAGAACATTCGGAAAATTCCTTTATTGGTTACATCTCCACTTAGCAAGATCAAAAAAGTGCCTGTCCTGATATCTCTTAAAGAGGTGCAGCATTCGCCACAAAGAAATGATTTTAATGCTGGTAATCTTTTGATTGGAGTTTTATTGGAAGGCAACTTTATATCAGCTTTTAAGAACCGTGGCCTGGGAGAGTATTTTTCAGATCCTCCAAAAGTTACACAAGATGGGGTGAATACTAAAATGGTAGTTATTGCTGATGGAGACATCATACGAAATGAGGTTAAGTATACTCCACAAGGTCCGTCGATACAAGCATTGGGATACGACAGGTATACAAGACAAACATTTGGAAACAAAGATTTTCTGGTGAATCTTATTCAGTATCTTGCTGATGATAATAACCTGCTTGAGTTACGAGGGAGAGAATTCAAAATACGTTTTCTGAACAAAGAAAAAATAGCATCCGAACGATCCGGTTGGATCATTTACAATATGCTTTTCCCTTCATGCCTGGTAATTCTTATGGGAATTTTATTACATTTTTTCCGTAAGCGCAGATTTTCAGCTAAATGAAAAATTCATACACAGTAATAAGCATCGTCTTCATTACTGCAATTATTGCGTATTATTTTAGTCATAACAGGTATGATCCTGATGGACTACAACGACTTTGATCCTGTTCTTCCGGATTTGGAATATTTTCTAAAAAAATAATTTACAGAAGCCATTAATAGCCTTTTTTTTTGTAATATTGATACCCCTATAAACACAAATACTAGCGATAAAATTAAACCTTTAATAAATGAAATTTGTAGTTTCAAGTATCGAACTTTTAAATCATCTTCAGGCAGTCGGTCGGGTTATTAATACAAAAAACACATTGCCAATATTAGACAACATCCTGTTCAATCTGGAAGGTAAAAATCTTGAATTAACAGCCTCCGACCTTGAATCGACATTTATCACAAGCATGGAGTTAGAGAATGTCGATGATAAAGGAAGCATAGCTCTTCCATCAAGAATATTGCTCGACACATTAAAGGAATTTCCTGACCAGCCACTGACTTTTGATGTAAACACTGATACTCTTGCAGTGATCATTCATTCAGAAAACGGACAATTCTCAATAGTCGGACAAAATGGAAATGATTTTCCACAATTACCACAGATAAAAGAAGATGCTAAATCAAGCTTTAAGATCAGAGCAGATGTTTTGTTAAATGGTCTTTCAAACACCCTTTTCGCCACTGCCGATGATGAATTAAGGCCTGTTATGAATGGTGTGTTCTTTGAACTTTCAACAGATGGTATCACATTTGTTGCATCAGATGCGCATAAGCTTGTTAGATACAAACGTACTGATGCCAAAGCCGATAGTGATGCTTCATTTATTCTTCCAAAGAAACCTGCTTCCCTTTTAAAAAATATTTTAACAAGAGAACAAGGCTCTATCAGTGTAGAGTTTGATAATAAAAACGCACATTTTGTGCTTCCAAATTATAAATTAGTATGTCGCCTGGTAGAAGGCAACTACCCAAGTTATAATTCAGTAATTCCAACAGATAATCCAAATAAGCTCATTATTGACCGTTTAAAATTCTTTAATTCACTTAAAAGAGTATCTGTATTCTCAAATCAGGCCAGTAATCTTATTAAATTGAAACTTACTGGTAATCAGGCTACAGTATCTGCACAAGATATTGACTTTTCAATCTCTGCATACGAACGTTTAGCATGCCAATACGAAGGTGATGATCTTGAAATTGGTTTCAAATCTGTTTTTCTTGTAGAGATTCTGCAAAATTTACAGTCTTCTGATGTTGTGATTGAACTGTCTGATCCTTCGAGAGCCGGGATCCTTTTGCCACTTGACAAGGATAATGACGATGAAGACATACTTATGCTATTAATGCCAATGATGATCAACAATTAAAAATTAGAATATGATTGATAAAGAGTTTCGGGAACGGAACTCTTTTTTTATTTCAGGCTTAAAACTTACATCCTTTATAGCATCAGGATAATCCGTTATGAAACTTAACCTTAAAAATCCTATTGTATTTTTTGATCTTGAAACAACAGGAATTAATATTGTATCTGATCGAATTGTTGAGATCTCATACCTTAAAGTATATCCAAATGGGAAGGAGGAATCAGATACCATGCTGGTGAATCCGATTGTTCCTATTCCCAAAAGCAGTACAGCAATACATGGTATAAAAGACGAAGATGTAAAAGATAAACCGACCTTCTCAGAAATAGCAAAAACTATTCTTAAAGCAATTGAAGGTTGCGATTTGGCTGGTTACAATTCAAACAAATTTGATGTCCCTCTTTTAGCCGAGGAGTTCCTGCGGGTGGGAATAGATATTGACCTGAAAAAAAGGAAATTTATTGATGTACAGGTTATCTTTCATAAGAAAGAGCAACGTACCTTAAGCGCCGCTTACAAATTCTATTGCAAGAAAGATCTTACGAATGCCCATAGTGCACAGGCTGATACCCTGGCCACCTACGAAATACTAAAAGCTCAGCTTGACAGGTACGATGACCTGGAAAACGATATAGAAAAGTTATCTCTCTATTCAAGCCACAATAACAATGTTGATTTTGTCGGAAGGATCATTGCTGATGAGAAAGGAGTAGAACGTTTTAATTTTGGAAAATACAAGGGGCGACCTGTGGAAGAAGTATTTGAAAAAGATCCCGCTTATTATGGATGGATGATGAACAATGATTTTCCATTGTATACAAAGAAGGTCTTAACAAAGATCAAATTAAAAGGAGCTTTTGGCAACAACAAGGGGGTGAAAAAATAAGGTTGCTGTTTGATCTGATTTCCTTAAGCTTTCGCTGACTAAAAGATTCACGCCTCTATGAAAATTATTTGTATAGCCAAAAATTACAGCACACATATCAAAGAGCTAAGCAGTTCTGTTCCTGAACAGCCTGTCTTCTTCATGAAGCCCGACAGCTCTATACTATTGAATAATAAACCCTTCTATCTCCCTGACTTCTCGAATGAAATACATCATGAACTTGAAATTGTAATCAGAATAAACAGATTGGGCAAAAACATTGAGAAAAAATATGCTTCACGATACTTCAATGAAGTAACAGTTGGAATAGACTTTACAGCCCGCGACCTGCAGAGAAAATGCAAAGCTGAAGGCAATCCCTGGGAAATAGCAAAAGCTTTTGATGGCTCAGCCGTACAGGGAAAATTTATAAATCTTAATAAAATTCAGGATCCGGATTCAATTCATTTCAACTTGCACATAAATGGTAAATTGGTGCAGGATGGCAATACCGCTGATATGCTATTTAACATAGATCGTATTATTGAATATGTTTCTCAATTTGTAACATTGAAAATGGGGGATTTAATCTTCACGGGTACTCCTGCA
>DAOUOU010000001.1 GCA_030626465.1 Bacteroidales bacterium | reverse complement strand
TTCTTGCATAAGTTCCGGGTGACGGAAGTGATGTTTACCCGTTAATACTCCGTTTCGATTTACTACCCTGTGTGCAGGAATAAATTCTTTGTTTGTATGACAGTGATTCAGGGCCCAGCCTACCATCCGTGATGCTCCTGGTGAACCTATACAGCGTGCAATAGCTCCATAGGTAGTGACTCTTCCATCTGGAATTGTCCTGGTAACCCGGTATACAAGCTCAAAGAAATTGTCTTTATGCTCCTGACTCTGCTGGTTCTTCGATGACATGATTACCTGAAAGTTTAAAACGCATATAATGTATGTTAAATCCTGTTTCAATCCATATTTTTTCATAGTAGGTTTTGATCGATAAGACCTGATCTGAAAAATTTAGTGCATAAAGATTATCAGTTGCAAATTCTACTTTAAGGTTATTTTGTCTTGCAACTGAGAGCGTATAGGCATACAATTCAGGATCATCAGTTTTTAAATGTATGCAACCATCAGTTTTAAGAAATTTTTTATACATATTCAGGAACCGGCTTGAAGTAAGTCGTTTCCTGGGTTTTTTCAACTGAGGATCAGGAAAGGTCAACCATATTTCATTCACTTCATTTTCAGCAAAAAACGAATCTATAAAATCAATCCTTGTACGAATAAATCCTACATTTTGAATATTATCTTGCAAAGCTGCCTTGGCTCCTTTCCATAATCTTGCACCTTTAATATCAATACCAAGAAAATTTCTATCGGGAAACATACGTGCAAGCTCAACCGAATATTCTCCTTTACCGCAACCCAATTCAAGAGTTATAGGATAATCTTTGTTAAAGAAAACCCTATTCCATTTATCTTTCAATCTGAAATCTTTTTGGAATACTTCTCTGAACGAAGGTTGAATTACGTTCGGAAAAGTATGCATTTCGGAAAATTTTTCAAGTTTCCCTTTCGACACGGGAGGAAAATTATTTATGATATTGTAATCGTAATCCTATATCAAGTATGCCCAGTAGTGTAGAGTCACGCATAGCATGCTGAATTGTTACTTTATATATACCTCTGTGCAAAAAGTAGACATTTTGTTTGAAGGAAACCTGCATTTCATTCACATTTCCGATTCCCTTTCCTAACCAGCACCCTGCATTATCAGTAAGGATGATTTCAACCGTATCTCTTAATGAGCTTCCGTTTGGTGCATATGTTTCGACAAACAACCACACATTACTGAAGGAATAGGATCCTGAATTTCTTATTTGAAGAAACAGATCATAAGCTTTGGCAGTGTCGGAAACAGGAAATTCAAAATCGATGATCTGATCATCCTCCCATCTATCATGAGTAAACGTATATACTTGATCGTATAGTTCATTGACATGGCAGTTACAAAGCAATAACAACAGTACAATCGCGTACGGCCTTAAGAGATGACTATACATTTTATCTTTTATTTTTCGGGTTCTGTTTATATCTATTGTTGCTATTCTGGTTTGCCTTTTTTGGAGCATCTTCAAAACGTGTCAGACTTTCAATGCCCGCCGAATTTTGATATTCAATAACAGAAACCATTGATGATTCTTCCGTTCCCTGCAGTTGTTCGGGAATTTCGCCACGTTCATTCATCCCTATGATTTCTTTCACCTGATCAACTGTCAGACAGCTGATACTTTGTCTTTTCTCTGATTCTGTA
This sequence comes from Bacteroidales bacterium, assembly GCA_030626465.1. Lineage (GTDB taxonomy): Bacteria > Bacteroidota > Bacteroidia > Bacteroidales > UBA10428 > UBA10428. The sequence continues at coordinate 41,459 of DAOUOU010000001.1, read as the reverse complement.
CTGTACCACATCAAACGTTTGAAAACATCTGTTTTCTGGTGAATTGCTTTTCCCATCTTTGTCTCGAGCTGAATTGAAATATCAGGAAAATCTTCCTGTGCATCGAGGTATACACCCAGTTCGTAATTCAGACAACATTTTAATTTGCTGCATTGCCCTGCTAATTTTTGCGGATTCAATGACACCTCCTGATAGCGAGCTGCATTGGTGGTCACTGAAACAAAATTTGTAATCCATGAAGAACAACACAATTCGCGTCCGCAAGCACCGATCCCTCCAATTCGGCCTGCTTCCTGACGTGCACCTATCTGACGCATTTCAATCCTTACCTTGAATTCATCTGCCAGCACTTTTATCAATTCACGAAAATCAACCCTCTCATCAGCTATGTAATAAAAAATTGCTTTTGTTTTATCACCCTGGTACTCAACATCCCCAATTTTCATATCGAGTTTCAGATCAGCAGCTATTTGTCTGGCTTTGATCATAGTGGAATCTTCAAGTACTATAGCTTCATTCCATTTATCGATATCTGCAGGTTTTGCTTTTCGGTAAACCTTTTTAAATTCATGCTCCCTGTGATCAATTCCTCCATTCATCAGCTTATACAAAACCAATTGTCCTGCAAGAGACACAACACCAATATCATGCCCGGGAGAGGCTTCAACTGCTACAATATCTCCTTCCTCCAAGCGCAGGTTATTCGAGTTCTGGTAATATGCTTTTCTTGTATTTTTAAATCTGACTTCTATTACATCAGAAAACTCATTGACGTCAGATATGTCTTTCAACCAATCGTGTACAGTAAGCTTACCACACGATCTTTTGCAATCACTATTACAATAGTATGAGTCTGTTTTGCTACTCTCGAAACCATCCTGTTTGTCCTGAATTTTCTCACTACTCATAATTTCTGCTTCATTATTCCGGTTGATAAGACAAAACTAAAAAAAACAATGAGATTTAAAGCAGCACAAATGGCGTAATTTCGTTATTGCTGATTTTCTAAATGCTTTTTGTTAGGTATTAGCTTCATTAAATGCAACACCATGTCAAACAATACAATTTTAGCATAAGCATTTCGTTCAATGTCTTCTGATGCTTTGTTTAATTCTTTATAAATGTGTACTACATTGTTTCCATTAATGAATGGATGAAATTTTTTAGAAAATTCCTCTTCCTTTTTCGTTAAATACACTAATTCTTTACTCTGCAGATTAAGTATGAAATTTTCCCTGACCAATCTCAAAGCGTATATAAAGAAATTTTTTAGCTTTTCTCTGCCCATAACCGACATCTCTTCTACCCAGGCATTGATTTCAAGAAAACTGCGTGAGTAACACAATCGCATGATTTGAACAAATCGTTCAAAATTTATTTGGTTTTCCTCGAAAGACAGAATCATTTCAAGAGCCTGGATATAACTGCCTTTTGCAAGTCTGACGGTATTTGATATTTCTTCGTTCGTAAGGTCATATTTATCAGCAAGAGCCTGGAATAATACTTTATCGTCAATCCGGGAAAGTTTTACCGCTTGTGTCCTTGATAAAATAGTACTTACTATTTGTTCGGGGTGTTCACTGACAAGCAGGAAAATAGTTTTTTCGGGTGGCTCTTCTATAAGTTTAAGCAGAATATTGGCCGAGGAAGCATTCATTTTCTCGGGTAACCAGATGATTAAAAATTTATAATCTGATTCGAACGACTTGAAACTCAGTTTTCTTATTATCTCTTCACTCTCCTTTCTGTTCAACAACCCCTGTTTGTTCTCAATACCTATCCAATCATACCACTGGATCGAACGGAAATAAGGATTTGAGATCACAAATTCTCTCCACTCATTGATAAAATTATCACTCACGGGATCTTTGGTTACTTTCCGGGTAGTATTTACAGGAAATGCGAAATGTAAATCGGGATGAGTAAGCTTGGCAATTTTTAAACAGTTTGTGCAATGACCACACGCATCATTGTCTGTTCGATCATTACAAGCAATATATTGTGCATAAGCAATAGCCAGTGCAAGCGATCCGGAACCATCGGGACCAGAAAACAGTTGTGCATGAGGTATGCGACCAGCTTTTACAGAAGAAACCAGTTTTTTCTTAACATCCTCCTGTCCAATTACCTGAGAAAAATACATTATCTGAATAAAATCTAAATTAAGTGCTTAATCATATAAAAGCAACTCTGTAAGTTGCATTCCAAAGGTAAATAAAAATAGTTTTTTTACATTTGCAGCTCATTTTAAAATCTCAAACACTTCAGTCATGCAAACAATTGATAATTATAGCTTTTCGGGTAAGAAAGCGATCGTACGTGTCGATTTTAATGTTCCCCTCAATAAAGAAACATTAGAAGTAACTGATGACACAAGAATAAGGGGTGCTTTGCCCACAATAAAAAAAATTATAAGTGATGGAGGTTCGGTGGTCCTGATGTCGCATTTGGGGCGACCAAAAGAAGGTCCTGAAGACAAATTTTCATTGAAGCATGTAATCAAACAACTCAAAAATCATCTTCAGGGTGTGGAAGTGAAATTTGCTGATGATTGTATTGGAGATAATACATTGGAATTAAAAAAATCCCTTTCGGGAGGTGAAGTGCTTGTTCTGGAAAACCTAAGGTTTTATAAAGAAGAAACTCAGGGAGATGAAAATTTTGCTGCCAAACTTGCTGAAGGTGTTGATTGCTATGTGAATGATGCTTTTGGAACTGCTCACCGTGCACATGCTTCCACAACAATTATTACAAAATATTTCACTGAACATGACAAAATGTTTGGCTTCTTAATAAATAAGGAACTGCAGATGATGGACACAGCACTGAATATATCGAGGAATCCTTTTACAGCTATTATGGGTGGCGCAAAAGTATCAGATAAGATACAGGTAATTGAAAATCTATTGTCCAGGATTGATAACCTGCTTATTGGAGGAGGAATGACCTACACATTCATCAAAGCACTGGGTGGTCAAATTGGTAAATCTCTTTGTGAAGAAGATAAACTTGATCTGGCTTTGAAAATTCTTAAAAAGGCCAGGGAGAATAATGTGAAAGTATACATTCCAACCGATGCTGTCAATGCTGATAATTTTGACGCAAAAGCAAACACTAATACTTCTAAGACCGATGAAACGCCCGATGGCTGGATGGGGCTTGATATTGGCAGTGAAACAATAGCAATTTTTACCAAGGTAATAAACGAATCAAAAACAATTCTCTGGAACGGGCCCATGGGCGTATTTGAAATGGATAAATTTGCTGCCGGAACAACTGCTGTTGCTAAAGCATTGGCCGAAGTTACTTCAGAAGGAGCTTTTACCCTTATTGGCGGTGGAGATTCTGTTGCAGCTATTAACAAAAATCACCTTGCAGATAAAGTCAGTTATGTATCAACAGGTGGTGGAGCTATGCTGGAATATATGGAAGGTAAGGAGTTGCCTGGTATAAAAGCAATTCGAGGCTAAACCTTTACCAATAAAATTTCGTTAAGTGTCTGATTTGGTTTATTTTTACACCCCAATCGGGCTTTTTTTTTAAACCCAACATGAAATGAACTTTTCAAAAATTGCTATCATCGGTGGAGGAAATCTTGGATCATCAATTGCCAAGGGAATACTTTCTTTAGATGAATTATCCAAGGAAAGCCTGGTAATATGTGAAAAAAGAAAACATCGCATTAAGTATCTTGAAGATACTGGCTTCCGTGTTATTGACAATGCTATTGAAATGGCAGTTAAAGATGCAGAAATAGTAATTGTTTCGGTAAAACCCCAACAGTTTACATCGGTTCTGGAAGAGCTGAAACCAAACTTAAAACCTGATCAGATTCTTGTTTCTACCGTGACCGGGGTCAGCCTTTCAGAAATTTCAGATGTTATTGGCACACATCCAACTGTCAGAATCATGCCCAACACTGCTATAGAGATCAAAGAATCGATGACATGTATCTGCTTCAATAATACCAGTGAAGAACAGGAAGAGAAAACAATTAATCTGTTTGAACAACTTGGGAAGACCATCCTTCTCCAGGAAGATCTTCTGGATGCAGTTACAGTTTTAGGAGCTTGTGGTATTGCCTTTGCTTTGCGCTTTGTCCGTGCTGCCACCCAGGGAGGTATTGAAATTGGTTTCAGTGCAGAAGTCTCAGAATTTATTGTTTCCCAAACTGTAAAAGGAGCAGCACAATTGCTTCATGAAAATCATTCGCATCCCGAAGCAGAGATTGATAAAGTAACAACTCCACAAGGAATTACTATTTCAGGTTTAAACGAAATGGAGCATCAGGGTTTTAGTTCTTCAGTAATAAAAGGACTTATTACATCTTACAACAAACTGGTTTATATGGAAAGAAATAATAAACAATAGCTTCCCTAACAATTTTACATGTTTTAGTCTATATATAAGAAATAATTCTGAAATTTACGTCATCGACATACAACTATGAAAATCAGCACTATATTATCACGATTTACCTGGAATTCCCAGTCTTGCCTCGCTGGTTATTCGAATGGTGGAGTTTGTATGTGTTGATTTGCAATGAAGCTTTTCGTTTATTTGCCGGTAACATTATTCTCCCTTTTTTTAGTTCGATGAATTGCTCTTACTTATAAACAATGAATACAATGGACAATTTTGATAATTTTCCCGATTTTTTGCTTGATAAATACAACAATTTCAGAAAAGATGTGCCATCAATGATTAAGGCCCATGACTTTACTGAAAACCTTATAAATTTTCTTTTCCCTTTTAAGGTGGATAGAAAATGCACTCTTCCTCAGATTGAATTGAATCTGGCTCAATTGCAGCTTGATTTCAGAAATCTTCTGAGCCCGCTTGAAAAAACACTTGATAGATCATTAAGTGATATCAGTATTGATTTTTTCACGAAAGTTCCGCATATCTATAAAAACCTGATGGATGACGCGAAACATTTTCTTGATTTCGATCCTGCAGCACGATCGATGGAAAGTGTAATATTGTATTATCCGGGTTTTTATGCCATAACAGTCTACCGGCTGGCACATGTTCTCTACAAATCAAAAATTCCTTTTCTTCCCAGAATGATGTCCGAGTATGCACATAGCAAAACAGGCATTGAAATTCATCCGGGAGCTGAAATTGGTAAGAATTTGTTCATTGATCATGGAACAGGAATTGTGATAGGAGAGACTGCCATCATAGGTAACAATGTAAAAATATATCAGGGAGTTACGCTGGGAGCCATTATGGTAGAAAAAAGCATGCGCGGAACAAAACGCCATCCCACCATCGAAGATAATGTTATCATCTATTCAGGTAGTTCCATTCTTGGAGGTGACACTATTATAGGGCATGACACTGTTATTGGAGGCAATGTCTGGCTTACAAAAAGTGTAGCTCCCTACAGTGTGGTTTACCATGAAAGTAAGACAATAATACGCGATAGTACAATAAAGGATGAGCCTATCAATTTTATAATTTAAATCAATTTAAGACATCATAAAAATTCATTGAGATGAAACTGAACACAATACTTGAAGCAGTAGGAAACACTCCTCATTTAAAAATCAACAACATCTTTGGTAATACACACGAGGTATGGATCAAACTCGAAAGATCCAATCCGGCAGGTAGCATAAAAGACCGTATAGCATTGGCCATGGTCGAAGATGCTGAAAAGAAAGGAAAGTTAAAAAAAGGTTCGGTAATTGTTGAGCCTACCTCGGGAAATACCGGTATTGGATTGGCCATGGTTGCCTCCGTTAAGAAATACAAATTAATTCTGGTAATGCCCGAATCGATGTCAGTCGAGCGCAGGAAAATAATGGCTGCATTTGGTTCCGAATTTGAACTTACTCCCCGGGAGAAAGGAATGAAAGGAGCTATTGAAAAAGCACAACAGATTGTGAACGAAAATCCAATGGCATGGATGCCTTCTCAGTTTGACAATCCTGCCAATATTGAAATTCACAAAAGTGCAACTGCACTGGAAATCCTGAATGACTTTCCTGACGGGTTAGATTACCTTATTACAGGGGTAGGCACAGGCGGGCATATTACAGGAGTAGCTGAAGTTTTAAAAGAAAAATTCCATGCTATGAAAGTTTTTGCCGTCGAACCTGAAACATCGCCTGTTATTAGCGGAGGAGAACCCGGACCACACACAATACAGGGAATTGGAGCAGGTTTTATTCCACATAATCTGCACACAAACATACTGGACGGGACCATTCAAATTTCAAAAGAAGAGGCCTTCGAGTTTGCACAAAAATCGGCAAAAGAGGAAGGCTTATTGGTTGGAATTTCATCAGGAGCCACCCTTGCAGCTATAGCAAAGAAATTGACTGAAATTCCAAAGGGAGCGAAAGTTTTGGGATTTAATTATGACTCAGGAGAAAGGTATCTTTCAATTGAAGGATTGTTCTGATTGCAAACTGCTACATATACTTGGCTCCCTGTTTACTGGCAGGGAGCTTTTTCAAATCATTCTGTATAAAATGTAATCGCTCTTATAACTTATCACGTTTTATTTTTGGTAATTTTTTTACTACCTCATCATAAGAATGGTCTATCCATTGTTTAATCAGCTTATCACTTACTGATCCATCTAATATGACTGCGTTCCAATATCTTTTATTCATATGATATCCGGGAATAACCGCTGAATTGTCTTCACGAAGTTGCACAGCCAGTTCAGGATCACATTTCAGGTTAATACGCAGTTCGCCTCCCAGGTTTGTAAGTGCAAACATTTTATCAAAAACCTTAAAGACAAGAGTTGATTCATCGAAAGGAAAACTTTCTCTGACAAATTTTTTAGACAGGCAATATTCACGTAAAACTTCTATGTTCATATCAAGGATTAAAAGCATCAGTAATATGGTCATACTTATATCCATCGCCGGAAGTAACTATGGATATAATATCGAACCGCACTTCAGGCGCATTTTCAATAGTATAAAGATAGGCTTCAGCAGCTTCAATCAGAAAGCCTTGCTTTTTTTTTGTTACCGCTTCACTCGGCTCTCCAAAATAATCGGTGCTTCTTAATTTTACCTCCACAATAACCAGTTCATCACCATCATAGGCAATTATATCTACCTCCTTATGCTTGTATCTCCAGTTAGATTCTACAATTTCATACCCTTTGCCTTGTATATAGCTGGCAGCTAATAATTCGCCTCTTTTCCCTATTTCGTTGTGCAAAGCCATAAAAACTCAATCGTATTTTAAAACAGTATTCGTATTGCCAACCATCAACTCTGTACTGACTCCCAAAACAAAAGGGATATTGTTTTCAATATGTCCGGCAGGAAAATCAAATGCAACAGGAAATTCGAAATTTTTCACGGCATCCAGTACTATTTGGTATGCTGTTTTTCCAAATGGCCTTTTCTTATCCTGCATCTCAGTCATACTCCCTACAACCAGGCCCTTAAGTTTTTCCAATTTACCCGATAACAAGAGGTTGTTTAACATTCGATCGAGGTGATAAAGCTGCTCACCCATATCTTCAATAAATAATACGGTATTTTCTGTTTTTATCTCAAAAGGAGTCGATTGCAAGTTATGAAGAATGGATAGATTTCCCCCTGTGATCTTTCCCCTGCTTTGACCTTTGCGATTAAGCGGATGATAAGGAATTTGAATATCATTTCTTTTCCCTCTCAGAATCTCATCAAGTTGTTTGAGGTTAGATGCAAAATAAGAGCTTTCACTATTCACAGGCATCGGTGAATGAATTGTGGCAATATTATAAGTACAATTCATGAGAGAGTGAAATACAGTTATATCACTAAATCCCACAATCCATTTTGCATTTGATCTAAAGTCCGAGAAATCTATCTTATCAATAATTCGTGAGGATCCATAGCCCCCCCTCGCACAGAAAACAGCTTTCACTTTCTGATCATTCACTGCATCCTGGAAATCCCTAAGCCTTTCTTCATCGGTTCCTGCAAACTGGTTATCTTCGGAAAAAACATATTTCCCTACTGTAGTTTTATACCCCAAACCCGAAAGCGCAACTACTGATTTATCAATGTAGTCTTTTTGAACCGCACTTGCCGGAGCTACAATCCTGATTTCATCGCCCTTTGTAAGAAGTTTTGGAATTGTTGCTGTACCCATGGAAGTTTGCTATATATTTATTTCCTAAAGTACTGCTTTTCCATATCTTTGCGGGATATTTTATGTTAAGTAGTATTCACAATATACAAATCTAAGAAAGACCATTGTTAGCAAAAAATCTATTTCCATAAATGAAAAATTACAACAGGCATCTAATCACAGCAGCCCTTCCATATGCCAATGGCCCGGTACATATTGGTCATCTTGCCGGAGTTTATGTTCCTGCTGATATTTATGTTCGATACCTGCGTTGGAAAGGAGAAGATGTCATTTTTGTTTGTGGTTCCGATGAACATGGCGTTCCAATTACTATTAAGGCCAGACAGGAAGGAGTAAGTCCTCAGGTTATAGTTGATCAGTACCATACTTTAATAAAAAAAGCTTTTGCAGATTTTGGGATCTCTTTTGATATCTATTCACGAACAACATCATCGACTCATTATGAATTGGCATCAGATTTTTTCAAAAAGCTATACGATAAGGGCGAATTTATTGAAAAAACAACCAGTCAATATTTTGATACCGAAGCAAACCAATTTTTGGCCGACCGTTATATAACAGGTGAATGTCCTCATTGCGGCAATGGATCTGCATATGGTGATCAATGTGAACAGTGTGGAACTTCTTTAAGTCCTGCCGACCTGAAAAATCCCAAATCGACAATCAGTGGTACCGAGCCGGTACAAAAAGAAACTCTGCACTGGTTTTTACCTCTCGACAAGCATGAAAAATTTTTAAAGAATTGGATACTCGAAGAAAATAAGCATTGGAAGGTAAATGTCTATGGGCAATGTAAGTCATGGCTTGATGCAGGTCTTCATCCAAGGGCAGTCAGCAGGGATCTGGACTGGGGAGTTCCGGTCCCAAGAGAAATAAAAGGCTCGGAAGGTAAGGTACTATATGTCTGGTTCGATGCACCTATCGGATACATTTCAGCCACTAAAGAATTTACGCCTGAGTGGGAAAAATACTGGAAACAGGAAGATACCAGAATGATCCATTTTATTGGCAAAGACAATATCGTATTTCATTGCATTATTTTCCCTGCCATCCTGAAATCAGAAGGCAGCTATATCCTTCCTGAAAATGTCCCTGCCAACGAATTTTTAAATCTTGAAGGTGATAAAATCTCCACTTCGCGCAACTGGGCTGTCTGGTTGCATGAATACCTGCAAGAATTCCCCGGAAAAGAGGATGTGCTGCGCTATGTATTGTGTGCCAATGCTCCCGAAACAAAAGACAATGACTTTACATGGAAAGATTTTCAGGCAAGAAACAATAACGAACTGGTTGCCGTGCTTGGTAACTTTATCAATCGCTCTGTAGTTCTTACACATAAATATTATAATGGGAGAGTCCCGGCACAAAACTCTCTTACCAAATATGACAAAGAAACCCTTGCTGAAATATCTGAATTGAAAACAGCTGTCGAAAACAGTCTGGATAATTTCAGAATAAGAGAGTCGCTTAAATATGCAATGGACCTTGCCCGATTAGGAAACAAGTATCTTGCAGATACAGAACCATGGAATTTGCAGAAAAGAGATCCTGAAAGAGTGGAGACTATAATGAATATCTCGCTTCAAATTACCGCCGGTTTATCAACTCTGATTGCCCCTTTCTTACCAAATACAGCCAAGAAGCTATGTCAATTCCTGAATATCGGTCCTGTACCATGGACTGATATTGGCTCAGCCCATCTCCTCAAACCGGGACATCACATAAACAAAACTGAGTTATTATTTACAAAAATTGAGGATGATGTTATAGATAAACAACTTGATAAATTGAGAAAAACCAAGGATTTAATTATAACAAACAACAATTCTGTGAAACCACAAAAAGAAATCATTAGCTACGACGATTTTGCCAGGTTAGATCTCCGCATCGGAACAATACTGAATGCTGAGAAAGTTCAAAAAACACAAAAACTCATGCAACTAAGTATTGATACAGGTATTGATAAGCGTACCGTTGTGGCCGGTATTTCCGAATTTTTTGAACCCAAAAAGATCATAGGCAAACAAGTTTGTATACTTATTAATCTTGAACCAAGAAAAATACGTGGGATCGAATCTCAGGGAATGATTCTTATGGCAGAAGATGAGGATGGAACATTAAAATTTATCACTTCGGATGATACAGTCAATCCGGGAAGTAGCATTAATTAGATATATTGTTTTCCAGCAGCCAAACCGAATGATCAATTTGTACTCGTATTCGCCTTAATTCTGTTATAGCTTCTTTCCTGTCAATGTAGGCTCCAATAATCACCCGATAAAAATTACCTCCTGTAACCATGATTTCCGGGTTGAATCCTTTTCGTGTTAATTGATTTTTCAATATATCAGCGTTCTTTCGATTTTTAAAACTTCCTGCAACCAGATAATACCTGCCAGCAGGAGGGTGAACATTCGAAGATGATTGTATTTCCTGGTTTTGACTTACTGAAAGGGCTTTTTTTGGCATTGTTCTCTCAGTGATTGATTGTTCAATTGACCGCATGACAGAATCCTCTAATGCCTGATTATTTTTACCAAACACAATAATTTCCTTCTTCTTATCACTTAATGATTTCTTCGTACGATTGAGCCCATTTATTCCCCTGCTGGTCGAAATTAAAATGAAGGTGGTGACAGAGATCAATAATAGTAGTACACCAATTGTAACAAACCAGCCAGTAAGTTTTCTTTTTTGGGTAACCACAGGCGCCGGCTCTTTTTTCTTTTTGAGCATTTCTTTTATTGGCTCACTGTCAATATCAAGAGTATCTAATCCAAAAGATTCAGCCAGATAATTTTCATTTTCTATTTCTGTAAATAAAAGATTGCTATGCTGATCAAAACTGAATTCTCCAATACCATGAAGAAAAACTTTGTTCTTGTTTTTGATCTCCTCATAAAAATTTTGAACAAAAGTATCGATAAATTCAGATGCTTTGCTTTTGCTTATCCCTAGCGATTCAGCAATATAATTTTCAAGAACTTCATTATCTTTAATCCAGTCCGGATGAAAATTTATTTTTTTACCGGGAGGAATGATAAGCTTTTTCTCCTTATCGAATGAAGCGTGTATATAAGAAGTCTCAAAACCTCCAACTCCTCTAAGGATAACACATTCGTTCAGGACAATCAATTCTTTTATAAAAGGTGTAATATCCAATTTGAATGTTTTATGGTTTAAAAATAAGATCGCTCACAAAAATATAAATTATTAGTAGCAAATATTTATAAACACAGGTAATACAATTTAATATTTATAATTTATCCATATCTATTGCTTAGCAAAAGGTTAATCTCTTAGGAAGGTTGCTTTTAATATCTTATTTTCGCAAATAAAATTACAGTACCAATGAGCACACTTAAAATGGTCGATCTATACGGACAGTATTCCAAAATAAAGTCCGAGATCGATAGTGCTATTCAGCAGGTAATTGATTCCAGTGCTTTCATAAAAGGTCCCCAGGTAAATGAATTTCAGTCAAATCTGGCTAATTACTTAAAAATCAAACATGTAATAGCTTGTGCTAATGGTACCGATGCACTTCAAATAGCCCTGATGGCTCTTGATTTAAAACCAGGCGATGAGGTAATTACGCCTGATTTTACTTTTATTGCCACCGTTGAGGTAATTTCCCTCTTAAAATTAAAACCCGTCCTGGTTGATGTTGATCCAACTAGTTTCAATATCGATCCTGATAAGGTCAGAAAAGCGATAACAAAAAATACCAGAGCTATTTTACCTGTTCATTTGTATGGACTATGCTCAAATATGAAAGAATTATTAGCCATCGCCAGAGAAAATAATCTCTTTGCCGTTGAAGATAATGCACAGGCATTAGGGGGTACATATAACGATGGCCAATTGAAAGGGAAAGCCGGTACACTTGGTACAATAGGATGCACATCATTTTTCCCATCTAAAAACCTGGGTTGTTTTGGTGATGGAGGAGCACTAATGACCAATGATGATGCTCTGGCTGAAAAAATACGATGCATAGCAAATCATGGTGCCAAAGTTAAGTACTATAATGATGAAGTAGGCGTAAATTCAAGGCTTGACACTATACAGGCAGCAATTCTTGATGTAAAATTAAAATACATCGACCAGTACATTACCAACCGGCAGAAAGCAGCAAATTATTATACAGACAGGCTAAATGACTTTGAGAATATCGAGATTCCTGTAATCCCGGACTATTCAGATCACGTATTTCATCAATACACGATCAAGTATACCGGTGATCGTGATGGCTTAAAAAAATACCTGTCTGAACTGGGAATCCCAACAATGATATATTATCCCGTACCCATACATGCACAGAAAGCATTTCAAGTACGTGGAAGCTTTCCAATAACTGAGATGCTTACAAAAACAGTACTTTCCTTACCAATGCATACGGAACTTACTGCTGACCAGCAGGATTATATATGTGATAAAATTGAAACATTCATAAGGAAATAAAGTATGGCAGATAACTTTTTCGCACATTCCACTGCAGTAATTGATGAAGGATGTAAAATCGGATCCGAAACGAAAATCTGGCATTTTTCGCATGTTATGACAAATTGTATCATTGGAGAAAAATGCAATATTGGACAAAATGTCGTTGTTTCTCCGGATGTCGTTCTGGGGTCGAATATTAAAGTGCAGAACAATGTTTCAATATATACAGGAGTTATCTGCGAAGACGATGTCTTTTTGGGTCCTTCCATGGTATTTACCAATATTATTAATCCGCGAAGTGCAATAATCAGGCGTGATAAGTATGTGGAAACCCTTGTTAAGAAAGGAGCCACAATTGGAGCTAATGCAACGATAATATGTGGAAACACAATTGGAGAATATGCACTCATTGGAGCAGGAGCTGTAGTTACACAAAATGTACAGCCATATGCTCTGGTAATTGGCAATCCGGCTAAACAAACAGGTTGGGTCAGTGAATATGGGCATAAATTGAATTTCAATGAAAATGGAGAGGCCATTTGTCCCGAAAGCAAGGAAAAATATAGGCTACTAAACAATAAAGTTCAAAAAATTTAAATAATGCATACAATTCTCGTTACCGGAGGCACTGGATACATCGGCTCTCATACTGCTGTTGAGCTTATTGAGAATGGCTACAAGGTAATAATTGTCGATAATCTTTCTAATTCCCTGATTGAGGTGTTAGACGGAATCGAAAATATAACTGGTGTCAGACCTGACTTTGAGAAGTTCGATCTGTGCGATCAAAAGAAAGTATTCTCTCTTTTTGAAAAACATTCTATTGATGCGATAATTCATTTTGCTGCACTTAAAGCTGTTGGTGAATCAGTCGAAATCCCTCTCGAATATTACCACAACAATATAGAATCTCTTATCAATTTGTTGCAGGCAATGCAAAAGTTTAACACATCGTGCTTCGTTTTTTCCTCATCCTGCACAGTATATGGTCAACCTGATATGCTTCCTGTTACTGAGAAGGCTCCCGTAAAAAAAGCCATGTCTCCTTACGGAAACACAAAACAGATCTCTGAAGAAATTATACAGGATGCAATTCATGCAATTTCTTCGATAAAAGCGATCTCCCTTCGTTATTTTAATCCTATCGGAGCGCACAAAACCGCTTTTATTGGTGAGTCGCCTGTTGGTGTCCCGCTGAACCTGGTTCCTTTTGTTACCCAGACGGCTGCCGGAGTAAGGGACAAATTAAAAGTATTCGGTAACGAATACAATACCGGGGATGGTACAGCCATTCGCGATTACATTTGTATTGGTGATTTGGCCAAAGCTCATGTAGTGGCGGTAGATAGATTGTTAAAAACAAAAAACAAAACAAATTACGAAGTCTTCAACCTGGGCACCGGAAAAGGCGTATCTGTGATGGAGATTATTGAATCGTTTGAGAAAGCCACAGGTATAAAAGTAAATTATGAAATTGTAGACCGTCGTGAAGGCGATATTGAAAAAGTATGGGCAGATACAAAATACGCTAATGATGAATTAGGGTGGAAAGCAGAAACTTCACTTGAAGATACACTAAGATCTGCATGGGAATGGGAGAAAAAAGTCAGAAACATAAAATCAAAACAATAGCAGCAAATGAAAAAAACTTTATTGATAACGGGCGGTGCCGGGTTTATTGGCTCACATGTTGTCAGACAATTTGTAACAAACTACCCTGATTATTTTATAGTCAATATTGACAAGCTCACTTACGCAGGTAATCTGGAAAATCTTAAAGATCTGGAGGATGCAGAAAACTATCGTTTCGAAAAAATTGACATTGTTTCCCCTGCAGAGATAGACTCTGTATTCAATCGATACAAAGTCGATGGTGTAATCCATCTTGCTGCCGAATCTCATGTTGACCGATCAATAGCTAATCCATTAGATTTTGTTTTTACTAACGTGGTCGGAACAGTGAATCTTTTAAATGCTTGTTTAAAGAACTGGAAGAGTAATTTTCAAGGCAGACTTTTTTATCATATCTCAACAGACGAAGTATATGGTTCTTTAGATCAGGGTGGCTATTTTATTGAATCAACTCCATATGATCCTAAAAGTCCCTATTCAGCTTCGAAAGCCAGTAGCGATCATTTTATCCGCGCTTATTCCAACACCTATAAGCTGCCTGTCATTATCTCCAACTGTTCCAATAATTATGGGCCAAATCAATTTCCTGAGAAGCTTATTCCTCTTGCAATCAACAACATTAAAAACAATAAACATATTCCAATTTACGGCAAAGGAGAAAATATTCGTGACTGGCTGTATGTGATTGATCATGCCCGTGCCATTGATTTAATATTTCACCGGGGAACATCGGGTGAAACATATAACATTGGCGGAAATAATGAATGGCAAAATATTGATCTGATTCGTTTGCTTTGCAAAGTGATGGATAAGAAATTAGACAAAGCTGAAGGCCTGTCAGCAAAGCTTATCACATACGTTAAAGATCGTGCCGGGCATGATCTGCGTTATGCAATCGATTCTGGCAAACTTCGACAGGAACTGCATTGGGAGCCATCTGTTACTTTTGAGCAGGGATTAGAGCTTACTGTCGACTGGTATCTAAACAATGAAGAATGGATAAAGAATATTACTACGGGAGAGTATGAAAAATATTATCAGACGCAATACGCCAATCGCTGATATAAGTATTTATTCAACCGTAACAGATTTGGCAAGATTCCTGGGTTGATCAACATTACAATCTCTCATTACAGCTATGTAGTAAGAAAATAGCTGAAGTGGTACAACCGATAAAAGGGCGGTAAAAATATTTCCAACTTCAGGAATTTCAACCACATGGTCGGCCATGCCTCTTATGACCGTATCCCCTTCGGTTACAACTGCTATCACAATTCCATTGCGAGCCTTCACCTCCTGTATGTTACTTACAATTTTTTCATAGGATGAATCTTTTGTAGCCACTATAACCACAGGCATCTTATCATCTATCAAAGCAATAGGCCCGTGTTTCATTTCTGCTGCAGGATAGCCTTCAGCATGTATATAAGAGATCTCCTTGAGCTTCAAAGCTCCTTCAAGAGCAACAGGGAAAAGATATCCACGGCCAAGATACAAGGCATTTGTAGCATTCTGATACAAAGATGCTAATTTCTTTATGTGCTCACTGTGTGTAAGGATTTTATCAATCTTGCCGGGAACTTCAGTAAATTCCTTGATCAATGAGCGGTATTTCTCATCAGAAATCAACCCCTTTTGACGTCCTATCAGAATTGCCATCATAGTTAAGACAGTAACCTGACATGTAAACGCTTTAGTAGAAGCTACACCAATTTCCGGTCCGGCATGAGTATAGACCCCGGCATGTGTTTCACGCGGTATCGAAGAACCCACAACATTGCAAATGCCAAGTACTAATGCTCCCTGTTCTTTTGCCTGCTTAATAGCAGCTAGTGTATCTGCCGTTTCTCCACTCTGACTGATAGCTATAACTATATCATCCTTATGAATTATCGGATTTCTGTATCTGAATTCCGAAGCATATTCAACCTCTACAGAAATTCTGGCAAGATCTTCAAACAGGTATTCTCCAACCAGGCCAGCATGCCAAGAAGTACCACAACCAATAATAATTATTCTTTTGGCATCAATAAGCTTTGGCATCACATCGTATAAGCCCCCCAGATGCAATTCTGCTTCCTCAGAACGAATTCTTCCTCTGAAGGTATCTTCTATAGAATGTGGTTGTTCAAAAATCTCTTTGAGCATAAAATGGTCATACCCACCTTTATCAATTTCACCAATATCAAAACTCAATTGTTGAACTGTCGGAGCAGAATCTTCATTTTGCAGAGTTTTCAGTATGAGTTGTTCCTTACGAATAATTGCTACATCCCCATCATTCAGGTATATTACACTTTTGGTATATTCTACTATCGGTGTTGCATCAGAAGCCAGAAAATATTCTTCATTTCCAACACCTACTACAAGAGGGCTACCTCTCCTTGCGGCAATCAGTTTATCTTGTTCATCAGTACACATGACAACAAGTCCGTAGGCTCCGACTACTTTTGAAAGAGCCAGTCTGACTGCTAACTCAGCATCAACATTTCCATTCTCGTAAATATATTCTATCAGGTTCGCAAGAACCTCTGTATCTGTTTCACTTTTAAACTTCACTCCTCTTTCTGTCAGGCGGTCTCGTAAACGCGTATAATTTTCAATTATACCATTATGAATAATAATAAATTTTCCATGGTAAGAACTATGAGGATGCGCATTAATATCATTTGGCTCGCCATGAGTTGCCCAACGAGTATGCCCGATGCCGATATTCCCTGAATCAGCCTTTCCCTTTAAATGATTTTCAAGGTCTGACACCTTCCCCTTGCATTTATATATATGAGGTTTCTTACCTAAAATAGCAACCCCGGCAGAATCATAACCTCTGTATTCAAGTCTTTTTAAACCATTGATCAATACAGGCAAAACTTCCCGGTCACCAATATATCCGACTATTCCGCACATAATTATTCAGGTATTTCAGAGTAAATAATTTTTAAGCGTGGAGGATTATCCGAGCTCCCTCCATTCAATACCAATCTTCCAGGTGTCGATTGGATGGGCTCAACAGGAGATATAACTTTTGAAGGAAAAAGAATAAACTTTTTACTAAATAAGGTATCAGCCCCTCCCTGCATATATTCATGTATATGATTACCAACATTAAACATATACTGGTAATTAACATTATCTAACACCCCACCGAAATAATTTAGAATTAAGCCATCATCTATGAGAAAGTATTTTGTAACATTATCATACAGTCCCAGGTTACTTGGTGAGGTATAAAAAACTTCATCATAGAGTTCCTGGTTAACAGGTAAAATTAATTCTGCCTTATTTATAATTACATTATAACCAAATTCCTCACGTATGTCTTCCAGGGTTGGAAACTCGATCAGAATCTGCGGACCTGTTAATGCCTGAGTATATGCCAGGGCCTGACTATTTGTTGTATCATCTAAAACTATACCAACTTGTTCACTAATCACATGATGATACATGTTTAAATGGATCCCTCCGGAATCAACCAGAGAAACAGGATTTCCCATACTGAAAAGATTGCTTATTGTATCAAACCGCAGAGAATCAGCATTCCATTCCAGAGTTCTCAGGACCAGTTTTGACATGGTGTGGTTAACTCTGATAATTCCTCCGCCTTCAGAATTTATATAACTTGCAGCAATATAAAATCCTTTAAAATAATCTTTAAAGAGAAGGTAGTTTTCCAATTCGTATACACCTCTGTTTACCATCTGGGGGTCGATGAATCTTCTTGCGTAGTCCAGTGAGAGCATTACTCTGAACACAGGTGTGGTATCACTTATTCTTTCGGGCGAACCAATATTTATTGGATCAGGATCTACCATGCTGGGAGGTACCATGAAATCTGCTTTTTTATAGTCAGGAATTTGTTTGACCAATTCAAAAACATTAAAATCAATTGCCAATGAATCCCCATACAGAAAATCGTAATACAGTTGTAATTCCATTTCGTATACCTGAATGCTATCTTCAATAATAGTATCTTGAAAACTTACTAATCCGTCATATATGATATCTGTAATATAATCTGATTTTAACTTCCCCATTACCGGATCATTAATACTCCCAAGCGGACTATATCCTATTGAATAGGCTTCTATGACTTCTGACCTGATGGTGTATAATTCTACAGGAAGTGTTGTAGTATCAACAATTAGCAATTCGTCATCCGGTAGCAATCCGATGCCAACCCTTAAGGGTTCTTCACTACAAGAAGTAGATTGTATGAGAAAGTATATCGGGAAAACAACAGCATAAAATAAATACTGAAGATGTGAGAATTTGTTATTCAGCTCCATTAACTACTTCGCTTAAGATTTTATCGTAAAATTCGGAGTATGCATCAATATATAAATCTTCTGTCTGGTATTCCAAAACGGGTAGTCCGGATTTTGATGCATAGTCGATAAGTTCACTATTTACTTTTTCACTTCCAAAAATAACACCATCGGAACAATTTATTGCAAGCTTTGTTAGATTGACATAAGTTGGTTTATTTATTATATCCAGATCTTTGGCATCGAGTTTATCCCAGGTTAACTTCTCCTTTACCCTTTTATCAAGAGCCTGGTCATACTCTTTATCATATATTGATGTTATAATCTGAGAATCCATGAACAAGGGATCATCGTCGTAATATTTTTTTATATAAATAGGGATTAGATTGGTAAACCATCCCTGACAATGAATAAGATCCGGCGACCATTGCAGTTTTTTTACAGTTTCGATAACTCCTCTGGCAAAAAATATGGCACGCTCATCATTATCATTAAAAAATACATCGTTTTCATCCTGGAAAATATACTTGCGATGAAAAAAATCCTCGTTGTCAATAAAGTAAACCTGCATGCGGGCTGCTTGTATTGAAGCTACTTTGATTATTAACGGGTGATCGGTATCGTCTATTATGAGGTTCATCCCCGATAATCGAATTACTTCATGCAATTGATTCCTTCTCTCGTTTATACAGCCATACCGGGGCATAAAGGTCCTTATCTCTTTACCTCGCTCCTGGATTCCTTGAGGCAGATTACGACCTATTATTGACATTTCTGATTCTGGAAGATAAGGAGTGATTTCTTGCGAGACAAATAAGATCTTTTTTCTAGCCATCTGATTCTCTATATTTCCGAAATATCCTGCAAAATTACAAAAAATATTTTCAATACTCTAAATACAACTGTCTTGCTTCGTTTTTGATTTTTATAATCCCTTGTATACAATCGATCAGATCCTTTCAAAATCAGGACTTAATAAATTACTCATCTTTAATTTCACTATTTTTACCAGATTCAATCCATGCAGATTATTAAACATACAGGAAGACTTAAATTAGTGCTTTCAAGATATCGGAAACAAGGTGCTACCATTGGATTTATTCCGACTATGGGAGCCCTGCATCCCGGACATCTCTCATTAATAAAACAGTCTGTTATTACAGATGATATCACCGTATCAAGCATTTACGTCAACCCAACTCAGTTTGATGATAAGAGTGACTTGAAAAATTATCCCCGTAATTTTAAAAGTGATTATGCATTGCTGAAATCTGAAGAATGCACGATTGTCTTTTCTCCTGATAATAAAGAAATGTATCCCCGTCCTGATAACAGACGCTTCAATTTTGGCAGGATGGGTGATGTCATGGAAGGCAAAATGCGCCCAGGACATTTTAACGGTGTTGCTCAGATTGTAACCAAGTTATTCGATGCAGTTCAACCTCATCGTGCATATTTTGGTAAAAAAGATTTTCAGCAACTTGCAATAATACAAAAACTGGTTAATGATTATGATATTGAAATTGTTGCATGCCCGATAATCAGAGAAAAAGACGGACTTGCTATGAGTTCCAGGAACAGTCTGCTTTCAGATCAGGAAAGAAATGACGCCCCGGCCATCTATAGAACATTGTTGCTGGTGAAAGAAAAATTCAGAAATAGAAATGTAAAAGAGGCAGAGAAGTTCGTTGAAGCAAGAATTAATAAATATACGAGTCTAAAGCTTGAGTACTTTCAGATAGTAAATTCAATTACACTCGATCCTGTTGATGAAATTGCATCCACTATACCATTAACTGCCTGTATAGCAGTCTATGCAGGAAGTGTAAGACTAATAGATAATATTGATATATTTTCGTAAATTTGCATTGTTATGTTTATCGAGGTAGTTAAATCGAAAATTCACCAGGTAAAAGTTACTGAAGCTAATTTGCACTATGTTGGCAGTATTACAATTGATGAAGATTTAATGGAAGCCGCTAATGTAATCGAAAATGAAAAAGTACAAGTTCTGAATATTAACAATGGTGAACGCCTGGAAACCTATGTTATTAAAGGCAAAAGAGGCTCCGGCGAGGTATGCCTTAATGGCCCGGCAACACACAAAGTTGCCGTTGGAGATATAATCATCATTATCTCATATGCCAGTTTGGAATTCGAAGAAGCAAAGACTTTTAAACCAAAAAAAATTTTCCCGAATACAGAGACAAATTCTCTTAAATAGTCTCAGCAAGAAAACTCGCATTTTACAGAATATTTCTTTACTTTCCTTAAGATATCTCCACATTTTCTTTGTTATTTTACCTGAACACTACTTGATTATTTTATTATGAACAAATTTGATTCTGTTACTAATAAAATCATTGCAGCTGACACTCTTGAAAAAACCCTTGCCTATTGGCGATTTCGAAAATTTAAAATTGTATTTACAAACGGCTGTTTTGATATTTTACATCGTGGACATATCGAATATCTTGCAAAAGCATCCTCGCATGGCGATGTATTAATTGTTGGTCTGAATACGGATAATTCAACACGCAAATTGAAAGGCGATAGAAGACCTGTTCAGGATGAGCAGGCAAGGGCCTTAGTTCTCGCTTCGCTTCAGTTTGTAGATAAAATTGTATTATTCGACGAAGACACTCCCTATAACCTTATTAAACAAATTCAACCTGATGTACTCATAAAGGGAGCAGATTACATGCCAGAAGAAATTGTCGGGTTTGATATTGTTAAAGCAAAGAAGGGAGAAATTATAACCATTGATTTAATAGATGGGTATTCTACATCTGACATTCTGAAGAAACTATAGTCTGTTCGTTCGAAATGCCAAAGATAAAAACTATTTATATATGCCGCAACTGTGGCGTGGAATCACCCAAATGGATAGGCCGTTGTCCTTCCTGTAACCAGTGGAATACTTATGTCGAAGAAAAAATCGCACAACCAAAATCCACACTGTCTGTTGTTTCAAATTCTGCCATTTCTCAGCCTATTTCAATCGAACAAATAAAAGCAGACAAAATTGAAAGATTTCCAAGTGGCATAAACGAGCTCGACAGATTGCTGGGAGGTGGTATAGTACCGGGATCATTAATCTTAATTGGGGGAGAACCCGGAATAGGTAAATCTACACTGGCATTGCAAATAGCTTTAGGATCAGAGAAGAAAGTTCTGTATGTATCGGGAGAGGAAAGTCCGGAGCAATTAAAAATTCGTGCTGAGAGAATCGCTGGAAAAAATCCGAACTGTAAAGTTTACTGCGAAGTTAACCTGGAGCAATTGTTTAATCAATTTGAAAAAGAAAAACCCGATCTTCTGATAGTTGATTCAATTCAAACGCTGCATACAGAGACAATTGAATCAAGCCCGGGCAGTATATCTCAAATTCGTGAATGTGCAGCTCAACTTCTGAAACTCTCAAAATTCACTCATGTTCCTATCTTTTTGATCGGACATATTACAAAAGATGGTATGCTTGCAGGACCAAAGGTATTGGAACATATCGTTGACACTGTGCTGCAATTTGAAGGTGATCATCAGCATGTTTATCGTATTTTACGCTCTGTTAAAAACCGTTTTGGATCAACATCCGAACTGGCAATATTTGAAATGGAGTCAGACGGACTGCACGAGATCATAAGTCCCTCTGAAATTTTTTTAAGCAAAAACAATTATCCTTTGAGCGGAGTATCCATTGCATCAACTATCGATGGCATGCGTCCATTTTTAATAGAAGTCCAGGCCCTGGTCAGCTCAGCTGTTTATGGTATTCCACAGCGTACATCAACAGGATTCGACAATAAAAGATTAAATATGTTGCTGGCCGTATTGGAAAGAAAGGCAGGTTTTAATCTGGCATCAAAAGATGTTTTCCTGAATATTGCAGGAGGTTTGAAAGTGCAGGATACTGCTACTGATCTTGCAGTCGCGTGTGCTATTCTTTCCTCAAACTTCGACAAAGCAATTGAAAAGAATTTATGCATGGCGGCTGAAATAAGTCTTACAGGAGAACTTAAACAGGTTTCACGTTTAGAGCAGCGAATTTCTGAAGCTTCAAGGTTGGGGTTTAAAAAGATAATTATCCCGGTTTATTCAAAAAGAAGATCCGAAAATAATGGAAGTAAAATCGAAGTTTTGCAGTGTTCAAAAATCGAAGACGCACTGAGAATTATTTATTGATTTGGAGATTTGGTGATTTGGTGATTTAGCTTCGAATTGATTAATCGATGAACTGATGAATCGATTAAATGAAGTTCATAAATCGAAATTCGTCATTTCACCAGTTCACCAGTTCACCAGTTCTTCAACCGAACGCAATGAGCTCGCCGAAGGCAAATAACAATTAATACCCAAATTCCAATCTCCAATATTCAAAGGCATTTTATAGAATATTTTGGAATTTGATAATTGGCTATTGGAAATTATTTGAGTCTCATATCTTATATCTCACATCTTTTATTGAATGATGGAAGGATGGGAAAAGGGGTTATTGAAGAAGTGTTTTCTTAGTAGGTGAGCATTTCCTGTATATCGTATTCATCATCAAATTCAGCATTTTCAATGAATTTCTGATCATCGCAATCAAGTGAAACATCAAATCCTTCCGGTTTTTCAAATTCATCCTTTTGTGTAATTTGCAGGGTTGAATCGGCATATATTTGTAGCATAAACTCGGCCCATATGGGCAAAACTGTGTTCGTTCCTGAGCCCATGGCAGTTCTGTCGAAATGTATCGACCGGTCCTCGGCTCCTACCCATCCGCCGGCAACTAATTTTGGAACAATTCCGATAAACCATCCGTCGGAATTATTATTTGTAGTTCCTGTTTTAGCGGCTATCTTAGCTGTCATCTGATATCTAGGCCCGCGCAAGCGCGCAGCAGTCCCATATTTGGTCACCCCTTCCATAAGATTCAACATCAGAAAAGCAGTTTCTTCACTTATTGATTCACTTGTTTCCGGAAGAATTGTAGTAAGTAAATTACCATGCTTATCTTCTATCCGGTTAACATACAATGGACTGATATGAACACCTTTGTTAGCAAATGTTGCATATGCGCCTACCATTTCTTCGACTGACATATCACTAGTGCCATAGATCATGGAAGGCACAGGATCGATATGGCTTTTTATGCCCATTTTCCGAGCCACAAGAGCAATAGGTTGTGGTTTGAATTGATCCACCAGCCAGGCTGAAACGTAGTTTTCCGATTTGGCCAATCCCCATTTCAATGGTTTCATTGTATTGATGTCTTCCTTGCGTGCTGTAGTACGGGGTGACCATGTAGTATCATTTACATAAAAAGTTATAGGAGAAACAGGTACTTCACGGCATGGAGAATAACCCTCCTGCATGGCAAGTATATAAAGAAAAGGTTTAAATGTGGATCCTGACTGCCTCTTTCCCTGGGTCACATGATCGTATTTGAAATACATAAAATTAATCCCTCCTACATAGGCTTTAACAAAACCTGTATTGGGTTCTATAGCCATAAATCCCGAATGCAGAAAGTGTTTGTAATACAATATCGAGTCGAGAGGGCTCATAATAGTGTCAATTTCTCCATTCCATGTAAATATGGTCATCTTGACAGGTTGTTTGAATACCTTGTAAACTGAATCCATTGAAACTCCTGCATTGAATAGTTTCATTCCTCTATCCGAATATCGAATGGCATTTCGAATGATATTATCGATCTGTCTATTGGTCAGATCGCTTGAAAACGGAGCTCTTTTCCCGCCCTTCTTTTCCCTGAAGAATTCAGGCTGAAGATATTCACTAATATGTTTTTTCATTGCAGCCTCTGCATAGGCCTGTATGCGTGAATCAATGGTAGTGTAGATTC
Organism: Bacteroidales bacterium; assembly: GCA_030626465.1. GTDB lineage: Bacteria > Bacteroidota > Bacteroidia > Bacteroidales > UBA10428 > UBA10428. The sequence goes on along the minus strand of DAOUOU010000001.1, from coordinate 17,153 downwards.
TTAATCCGTCGGTATATAAATCGTATTGGTCCCCATTTGGTTTGCGGTTTTTTTTGCACCATCCGTACAGCGGATTATCCACCCACATTGCTGAGTCTTCCTGATATTTTTTATAATTCCATTTGCTGTAGTTTTTTCTCAGAGGTTCATTGGCACTCATGGCCCTTCTTACATATTCCCTGAAATAAGTAGCCGGACCAATATTATGACTTAGCCTGTGAAAATCGAGTTTTAGAGGAAGAGCTCTCAGAGAATCATACTCTTCCTTTGATATGTAACCATATTTCTCCATCTGCATAAAAACAATGTTTCTTCTTCTCAAGGCAGTTTCAGGAAATCTTTTAGGGTTATAGAGAGAAGAGTTTTTAGCCATCCCAACTAACATCGCAGATTGCTCAAGGGTCAAAGAATCAGGGATTGTATTGAAATAAACCTGGGTAGCAGAGTATATACCAACTGCATTGTACAGGAAATCATACTGATTGAAATACAGAGTAATAATTTCTTCTTTGGTATATGCTTTTTCAAGTTTAACAGCAATTACCCATTCCTTGATTTTTTGTTTCAGCCTTTCAATCTTTGTTTCAGCAGGATCATGAAACAGAAGTTTTGCAAATTGTTGAGTCATTGTACTGCCTCCGCCTGAACCGCTTCTTCGTAAAATTCCCGTTAGTATTACTGCACGGGCTAATCCCTTAATATCAATGCCCGAGTGTCTGTAAAAACGAACATCTTCTGTGGCAATTAAAGCATCAACCAGATGCTTGGGCAGTCGGTCAAAATCGACATGAGTCCTGTTTTGATTTTCAAAGTATACACTGCCCAGCACTTCTCCATCGGCAGAAATAATTTGTGTGGCAAGATTAATTTTTGGATTTTCCAAATCCTCAATTTTAGGCATATATCCCAGGTTTCCGGTAACAGCTAACAGGATAATTATTGAAAAAGTAATGAAAGGAAAAGTGAACAAAATCCAGAATATACGTGTATATTTATTGAATTTGATATTGAGGTTACCCATAATATATCGTTTTTTTTATCGTAAATGTATTAATTATTTAAATTATAATTTTGAGCATACATTTGTATATAATTTCTTTGTGCCTTTAAAAGAGTTTGTTTATGATTGATAATTTAGTCATTGTTGAGTCCCCTGCAAAAGCCAGGACAATTGAAAAGTTCCTTGGAAAAGATTTCCGAGTTGCTTCAAGTATGGGTCATATTCGTGATTTGTCAAAAAAAGATTTCGGTATCGATTTAAAGAACAACTATAAACCGGAATATATTGTACCAAACGATAAAAAGAAGATCGTTAGCGAACTTAAAAAACTTGTTAAAGAAGCCAACATTGTATGGTTAGCCTCTGATGAGGACCGTGAAGGAGAAGCTATTGCGTGGCATTTATTCGAAGTTCTAAAGCTCGATCCGGCGAGAACGCGAAGAATAGTCTTTGGTGAGATCACAAAAAATGCCATTCTCGAATCTATTAAAAACTACCGCTCAATAAATGAAAACCTTGTTAATGCCCAGCAGGCGCGGAGGGTATTAGACCGGCTTGTTGGTTTTGAACTCTCACCTGTTCTCTGGAAAAAAGTCAAACCTTCTCTTTCTGCAGGCAGAGTTCAATCAGTGGCGGTTCGCATGATTGTTGAACGGGAGCGAGAGATTATCAATTTCAAGCCTTCTTCCAGCTTCAGAATAACCGGCACTTTTATTTCACAGAATAATAATGGAAAAAATCAAAAATTTAGAACAGAACTAAACCAGCGATTTCATGATAAAAGCACAACTTCAGAATTTCTTGAAAAGTGTAAAAATGCTGAATACAAGATCCTGAATGTAACTAAAATCCCAACTAAAAAATCTCCTTCTCCACCATTTACAACCTCTACACTTCAACAGGAAGCCAGTAGAAAATTAAGTTTCTCGGTGGCGCAAACAATGAGTGTTGCTCAGCGTCTTTATGAAGCCGGTTATATTACCTATATGAGAACAGATTCTGTAAATCTGTCGCAATTAGCGCTCAATACCGCCAAAAAAACTATTACTGAAGAGTTTGGTGATAAATACGTTAATATCCACCAGTATAAAACAAAATCAAAAGGAGCACAGGAAGCTCATGAAGCTATCCGACCAACTTATATTGAAAACTCATCTATTGAGATGACAAATGCTGAGAAGAGACTTTATGAACTGATCTGGAAAAGAATGGTTGCTTCACAAATGAGCAATGCTGAATTCGAAAAAACAACTGCTGTTATTGAAATATCAACCACAAAAGAACACTTTGTTGCCCAGGGGGAAGTGTTAAAATTTGATGGTTTTCTCAAATTGTATATCGAATCGACCGATGATGAAGGCGAAGAAGAAACCAAGGGACTTCTTCCTGTATTACAAAAGGATCAGATACTTGAAAATACCGAAATTGTTGCAATGCAACGATTTACGAATCCTCCCACCCGATATACCGAAGCCAGTCTTGTTAAAAAATTGGAAGAGCAGGGTATAGGTCGGCCATCAACCTACGCACCAACAATTTCTACCATCCAGAACAGGGGCTATGTAATTAAAGAAGATCGTGATGGCAAAGAAAGAGCTTATACTCTATTTACATTAAAAGACAACCTGATTGAAGAATCAGAGCAGCTTGAGAATTACGGACGTGAAAAATCCAAACTATTCCCCGATAACATTGGTATGATTGTCAATGATTTTCTTATTGAATATTTCAAAGAAATTATGGACTTCAACTTTACAGCTTATGTTGAAAAAGAGTTTGATGATATAGCAGCAGGAAAAATGGAATGGACCAAAATGATCGATGAGTTTTACATACCCTTTCATCTACAAGTTGAAAAGACTCTTGAAAATTCAGAATATACCAAAGGAGAGCGGCAAATTGGAGTGGATCCTGAATCAGGAAAAGCCGTTATTGCCCGCATGGGGAGATATGGTCCGATAGTACAGATTGGTGAGGCTGAAACTGATACGAAAGAAAAGCCAAGATATGCAAGTCTTCTTAAAGGACAGCATATAGAAACCATTACATTAAAAGAAGCACTGGAATTATTTAAACTTCCTCGAATAATAGGCAATTATGAAGATAAAGAAATGGTTGTTGGTATTGGCAAATTCGGCCCCTATGTAAGGCATGACTCAAAATTTTATTCTCTCAAGAAGGAAATAGATGATCCTTATAAAATTACATCAGATCGTGCCATTGAGTTAATCAATGAAAAGCGGGAACATGACAAAAACAGGATTATAAAAACCTTTAAAGATGAACCTGATTTACAAATACTTAATGGCCATTGGGGACCTTATATTTCATACAAAAAGAAAAATTACAGAATACCGAAGGGATCAGATCCGGCCAAACTTGATAAAGAAGAATGTTTGAAGATCATTAATGCTCCTTCAGGTAAAAAAAATAAAAATTAGTTTATGACGCTTCTTGATTTTTTGGATCCGATCAATCTTGATAAACCAGATATTCAATTGATTCCGGACGCAAATGTTTTTTTCAGGAGTATAACCACACATACCCCCGATTATGAACTGGATGATTTATCTTCGTTTGATATAGCTATTGTTGGTGTTCCTGAAGACAGAAATTCTTACAACAAAGGGGCTTCATTGGCATCGGATAAAATCAGGGCTCAACTATATCAATTGAATAAAGTTAGTGACAGTGTAAAAATTATTGATCTTGGTAATCTCAAACAGGGTAATACATTCAATGACACTTATTCTGCCTTAAAAGAAGTATTCCATACTTTACTTTCCAATCGTCTGGCAGTTATTGTTATAGGGGGCACCCAGGAATTAACTATCCCAATTTTTCAATCATTGGAATCCATCAGATCAAATATTAATGTCACAACAATTGACCGAACAATTGATATTGGGAAAGACTCAATCAATAATTCAGCTGAATCTTATCTGCCAAAAATATTATTTAAAAAAAGAACATTGTTCAAGTATTGTAGCCTTGGGTATCAGCTCCATCTGACAAATGCTGACAATATAGATCTTATAAATAAGCTCTATTATGATGCTTATCGTTTGGGAGAAATACGTTCCAATATTTCAATAGTTGAACCAATTCTGCGTGATTCTGATATTATAAGTTTTGATATCAGTTCAGTCAGACAATCAGATGCCCCCGCATTTTATAATCCTGCTCCCAGCGGTTTTTTCTCTGAAGAAGCATGTCAGCTGGCCAGATACTCCGGCTTAAGTGATAAACTATCTGTCTTTGGGCTTTTTGAAGTAAATCCTAAGTTCGATATAAACAACCAAACCACCAATCTTGCATCACAGATCATCTGGTATTTTATTGACGGATTTTCCTGCAGAAAGATTGAATTTCCAACCAGTGAAAACAAAAATTTCAAAACATTCATTGTTGGACACTCCGATCTGAATTATGAAATTACCTTTTACAAAAGTACTGTGAGTGAGAGATGGTGGATGGAAGTACCTAATCCAAAGAAAGATGAGCCCATCCTGGTATCCTGTTCATATGCTGATTATCAGATGGCTTGCGAACAAGAAGTACCTGATTTATGGTGGAAATCCTTTCAAAAACTGTCCTGACATTTCTTTCTTAAAATATTCCATTCAGAAAGTTAATTTTTTAGGTGTAAAGAGTAACCTTGAGCAATAAATCAGAGTATAAATAATTCAAAGAAAAGTCATTGTTGATTTCTAAGCTTGTATGAGTACAATATTTTTACTTATTTTACTTTCTATATAAAAGCCTTGATATAAGAGGCTTTTTCCGACTTCGGGTAGAAAGATGAAAAAAATACTCATATCAGCAATACTAGTCACAATGACTCTTGTAGTATATGCTCAGCAAATACCACAAGTTTCGCATTTTATGTATGATAATTTAAGAACAAATCCTGGTAGTGCCGGAAGTATGGATATGGTATGTGTTAATGGTATAATGAGACAGCAAATGGTGGGTTTTCCCGGAAATCCTGAAAACTTTTTCTTTAATGTTGAGACCCCCTTTAATTTGTTTGGTACCAAACATGGCGTGGGCATATCAGTATATCGTGATGCCATTGGATTCAATTCAGATATCAACCTTCAGTTGGCCTATGCTTTCCGTGTTAACCTGGGAGATGGCACTCTTGGAATCGGTGTAAATGGAGCACTTCTTGACAAAACTCTTAAAGATGAATGGAACCCTCCAACTGCAAACGAGGATAATAATATTCCTAAGGGTGATGCAGATATGACTTTTACCTTTGGAGCAGGTTTATTTTACAGGGGAGAAAATATTTATTTCGGCGCTTCTGTACTGAATATCAATAGTCCTGAAGTTGTAACCCCTCCAAGTGATAACAGTACAAATGAATCAAAATATAACCTTAATAGGCATTATTACGTTACAGCAGGATATAATATGCAATTGACAAATCCGGCATGGGAATTAAGACCGGCAGTTCTTTTAAAATCTGATGAGAAAGTCACCGACATGGATTTTAATCTATCCGTGGCATACAATAAAAAGTTTTGGGGTGGCGTTTCCTATAGAACAGGTGGAGCTGTAATAGGCATGTTGGGTCTGCAATTGTTTGAAGGATTTAAGGTGGGTTATTCATACGATTTCGCAACAAGCTCTTTGATGAATCATGAGCAGGGATCGCATGAAATCTTGCTGAGTTATTGCTTTAAAATAGGGGTTGAGAAGGCTCCTCAAAAATATAAAAGCATTAGGTTTTTATAAAAATTTATTTAAATTTATATAAGATTTGATTTTTGCTTGAAAATAGTATTTCAGATAAATTCCTTTGATTATGAAAAAGCTTATTTCTTTAGGTTTCATTATCGCTGTCTTGGTAATTAGTAGTTGTTCAAATTATCGCGGAGGCGAACTTACCGGTGTTTCTGGAAGAGCAAGGTACTTTGAGCCCGATCCGTTTGGAATGATATTCGTTCCACAGGGAAGTTTTACAACAGGCCTTAACGATCAGGACGTTCCCTGGTCACAGAATACGTATTCACGCAATGTTACTATCGATCCGTTTTGGATGGATGAAACCGAAATTACAAACAACGAATACCGTCAATTCATTTTTTGGGTTCGTGATTCAATTATGAGACGGATGCTTGGTGAAGTGCTTGATGATTATGTAATTTCAGAAGACCAGTTTGGAAATCCCATTGATCCTCCAAGTTTAAATTGGGATATTCGTATAGATTTCAGAGACGAAGAGATGAATGAGATTCTAAGTGATCTCTATTACAATGAGCAGGAGAGATTTTATGCCAGAAAGGAAATTGATACCCGCAAACTAATGTTTGAATATTATTGGGTTGATCTGAAACAAGCTGCTAAAAAATCAAACCGCTATAATTATCAAACCAAACAATACGATGGTTATGTTATGAATTCTGATGGTGAAAGAATTGAAATTCAAGACCGTTCGAATTTTATCATAAGAGATATGGTCAATGTCTATCCCGATACTTTGTGCTGGATAGCCGATTTTACATATAGCTACAATGAACCACTTTCAACACGTTATTTCTGGCACCCGGCATACGATAATTATCCTGTTGTTGGAGTGACCTGGAAACAGGCCTCTGCATTCTGTATCTGGAGATCAAACTATCTGAACGCAGCCCTGGCTATGGCTGGCCAGCCTGCAGTTCATGAGTACCGTCTGCCTCTTGAGTCAGAATGGGAATATGCTGCTCGTGGTGGACTGGAGCACTCAATGTATCCATGGGGAGGCTATTATACCCGTAACAAAGAGGGTTGTTTTCTTGCTAATTTCAAACCTTTAAGAGGTAATTATATTGATGATGGCGGATCAGTTACATTAGCCGTTGGAACATATCAACCTAACGAGTACGGACTTTATGATATGGCGGGAAATGTATCTGAATGGACATCTAATGCTTACGATGAATCAGCGTATATATTTACACATGATCTAAATCCTGATTATAAATACAATGCCCTGCCTGATGATCCTCCGGTATTAAAAAGAAAAGTAATACGTGGCGGTTCATGGAAAGATATTGGATATTATCTGCAAAATGGAGCTCGCAGTTATGAGTATCAGGATACTGCAAAATCATTTATAGGATTTAGATGTGTAAGATCTTACCTGGGATCAAATTAAATAAATTCTTTCGCATCACTTAAAACGTTTCAAAGTATGATCAATTTAACCGATGTCGTTCAGAGTTCAGGCTGGAGAAATTTTATGGCCAAGCTCTATGGTTGGGGTGCTTCTGTTGTGATTATTGGTGCAATGTTCAAAATTAATCACTGGAAAGGAGGTACTTTCGTTATTACCCTGGGTCTGATTACCGAAGCTATAATCTTCTTCTTCTCAGCATTTGAACCTTTGCATGAAGAACTTGACTGGACACTTGTTTATCCGGAACTTGCGGGACTATCTGACCCTGATGAGATTGAAAATTTTAAGGAAAGTAAATTTATCGAGGGAGGATCTCGCCCTGTTGACCGAATTGAAGATATTTTAGATCAGTCAGGAGTTGATACCGATGCTCTTGCCAAGCTTGGAGAGGGATTCAATAAGCTCAATCAAACCGCTCACAGTCTTTCAGATCTCTCGAAAGCTACTGTAGCAACACAGGAATTTGTTAATAATCTGGAAGGAGCTGCTTCTACGGTTGGAGGTCTCACTGACACTTATACATCAACCAGTGAATCGATCAAAAAATCAACAACCAATCTTACCAGTGCATACTTTGAAGCAGCTAACAAGATTGTGAAATCCGGAGATGATATCGCTGAATCATATCAGGGGATCGCCTCAACAATCCAGGATGAACAGAAAAATATTTCTCTGGGAAGTAAAGAACACGAAGACCAGATTGAAAAACTGAATAAGAGTATATCAGAACTGAATTCTGTGTACGAAGCTCAAATTCGTGAGAGTCAAGATCGTATGAAAGGATCTTTAGAACTCTATACCGGACTGCAATCTATGATAAAGAATCTTAATGATTCTGTTGCAGAGACAAGTAAGTACAAACAGGAGATGTCTAAATTGAAAGAGAATATTTCTTCTTTAAATTCAATTTATGGGAACATGCTCTCAACAATGGATGTCTTGACAAAGCAATAAACCATTCATAGTAACTACATCTCACTATGGGCCACAAAGAAACTCCGAGACAAAAAATGATTGGTATGATGTATTTAGTGCTCTTGGCATTATTGGCACTAAATGTATCAAAAGAAGTTCTTGATGCATTTGCAATTTTAGATACTGGTTTGGTTAGTACGCGTGAAACATTGAGTGCAACAAACGAAAAATTTATTGCTGATTTTGCGGCACAAAATCAAATAAATCCAACAAAAGTCGGACCCTGGCAGGATAAAGCTTTAAAAGTACAGGAGCAGGCAGAAAAAATCGTGGATTTTATACAAGATAAAAAACTTGAAATGGTAATTGAAGCAGAAGGAGACAATACCAAAGCTATTGAAGGCAAAGAAATTAATGTTGAATTGATTGATGCAAAGGATAATACCCAAGTACCGGCACGTATCATGATTGGAGATAATAACGATAGAGCAGGCAGAAAACTTCGTGAGATGGTTGAAAATTTTAGAAACTTTCTGATAAAGGAAATAGTTATAACCGAAGATGCTGACGCAATCAGAAACTCAATTGAATCAAGCCTTAATACCGAGGTCAAGGAAACCGATGAAATCACCGGTATGGAAGGTTACACCTGGGAAACAGAACATTTTTTAGATTCACCATTAGCCGGTGTCCTCACCATTATGTCTGGTATGCAGATTAATGTAAAAAATGCTGAATCAGAAGCTTTAAGGTATTTGTACCGACAGATTGATGCAGGCTCATTTAAGTTCAACCAGCTTGTTGCAACAGTGATACCAAATTCTAATTATGTTATTAAAGGAAATGATTATCGGGCTGAAGTATTCCTGGCAGCAAGTGATACAACAGCATTGCCTACTATATTTGTAACACAGAATCCGAATCCATATGATTCGGTTAAGTCTGAAGGTGCCGATTCCTGGGTTTACAAGAAGAAAGACAATCTGAAATATGATACTCTGGTCGTTGAAAAAGGATCAGGAAAAGGAATATATTCAATGCCAGGTTCAGGACTTGGATCCAAATACTGGGGTGGTATTATTGAAATGACAGGACCAGATGGAACAAAGATCATTAAACCGTTTAAGAGAAGTTATCTTGTTGCAGAAGGCTCTGTAACTGTTGCTCCAATAAAAATGAATGTTTTTTATCTGGGAGTTGACAACCCGGTTGATGTCTCTGTTGCCGGTGTACAGCCAGATAAAGTTGATATAAGCGTTACGAATGCCCGGCACATCAAGAAAAAAGGTTCATACATTATCAGACCTATCAGACCAGGCAATGCATATGTTGTCGTATACGCAAATATTGAAGGCAGGAGAAGAGAAATGGGACGACGTGAATTCAGAGTTAAAACTGTCCCTAATCCTGTTGCCATGGTAAACAATCAGAAAGGCGGAAGAATTAATAAAAGTGTGTTACTTGCCCAGCTGGGTGTTTTTGCAACTATGGAAAATTTTGATTTTGACTTGAAGTTTACAGTTACTGAATTTACCGTATCAGCAACCGTGCAGGGTTTTACCAGAGAATTTACATCAAAATCGAACAGATTCATCCAGGAACAAATGAATCTTATCAGAGGCCTTAGCAGAGGGCAGAATGTGTATATACAAGATATCAAAGCAGTTGGTCCCGATGGTTCTACAAGACGCCTCTCTACTATTAATTTTAAATTGAATTAACTTTTAATACAAGATATGATGAAAAAGATTGTGTTTTTGCTTATCGGATTATCGTTTTTGACAGTAACTTTTAAAGTATCTGGTCAAGACAATTTACAGGAAGTTTATGTAAGAGAACATGTGCCTCTCAAAAAGCCTGTTCCGTATGAATACATACGTGAGGCCGATGTCATGTGGTCAAAGATAGTATACAGGATGATTGACATGCGTCAGAAGCAGAACCTCCCCCTTTATTATCCTACAAAACCCATCGGTGGAAGAATGAATCTGGTTGATTTATTACTCTGGGGTATTGACAACGAAGGCGTAAGAGCATTTTCTACCAATGATCCGCTTAATGAATTTACAGCACAAATGACTATAGATCAGGTCGATGAAGCATTTGATGCAGGAACAGATACTACAAGAACAGCAGACCCCATGACAGGTCAGCTTATAGATATAGTAGTAGAAAATCCCAGAAAAACCTACGAGGTAAAAAAATTATTGATCAAAGAGAAATGGTTTTTCGATAAGAACCACTCTGTTATGAAAGTCAGAATTGTAGGTATTAGTCCGATCAGAGTTTATAATCGAGAAGACGATCAGGGTATGCCTACGGATGAAATATTACAAACACCTACCTTCTGGGTGTATTTTCCGGAAGTACGACCGATTCTGGCAAATCATGAAGTCTTTAACAGGAATAACGATTCCCAGAGAATATCATTTGATGATTACTTTATGCAACGACGATTCGGAAGTCATATTTTTGCCGTATCGAATGTTTACGACAACAGATGGATAAATTCTTATACCATGGGAGTAGATGCTTTGCTTGAAGCCGAAAAGCAAAAAGAATGGTTATTCAATATCGAACATGATCTGTGGGAATTCTAAAAGTTTAGAAGTTAGATTTACAAGGCTGCCCAAAGGGTAGCCTTTTTTTTTACTCACCACTTTAAATAAAATTCTCTCCTTTTTCAAGTTTTACATTATTCACATATTGTTTGATCTTCTGTTCATCTTTCTTCTTACATATCAACAGGATATTATCTGCATCAACAACAATATAATCTTCCAATCCCTGAATTACGGCCAGCTTATTATCCGGAAGGTTAATCAGACAATTGTCTGAATCATATAGAAAGACACTCTTCCCCTGAACCGAATTTCCTTTGTCGTCTTTTGATGACATATCATACAAGGATCCCCAGGTACCTAAATCAGACCAGCCAAAATCAGCACAAAGAACGTGTACGTTATTAGCTTTTTCCATGATTCCGTAATCAATAGAAATGTTCTTGCACTTCGCATAGGTTTTAGTAATAAAATCCTGTTCCTTTTTGGAATTATAAATTCCAATGCCCTCTTTAAACAAGCTGTCCACTTCACTCAGATGTGTTTCAAATGCTTTGGTAATTGATTTAAGTGACCAGAAAAAAATTCCTGAATTCCAAAAAAAGTCACCACTTTCGAGAAAAATGTTTGCCATTTTCATATCTGGCTTTTCTGTGAAAGTTTTCACTTTTCTCAGACTTTTATTAACAACAATTGAATCTTTATCACCCGTGATTTGAATATATCCATACCCTGTTTCGGGCCGGCTGGGTCGAATTCCCAAAGTCAATAAGGAATCATTTTCAGTAACAAATTCAAGCCCTTTCTCTATCACTTTAAGAAATTCATCTTCTTTCATTATCAGATGATCTGAAGGAGCAACAACAATATTTGCTTCAGGCGCCGTTTCCCTGATCTTGTAATTTGCATAGGCAATACAAGGAGCTGTATTTCTGCGCAGGGGTTCCAGAAGAATCTGTTCTTTGCTAATACCCGGAAGTTGATTCATAATAATATCACAATACTCCTCGTTTGATACTATAAAAATGTTTTCCTTCGGCATAATCCTGGTAAATCTATTATGGGTTTGCTGAAGGAGTGTACTTCCCGTACCAAGAATATCCAAAAACTGTTTAGGCTTTTTTGTTCGGCTTAGTGGCCAGAATCTACTTCCTATACCACCTGCCATAATAACGCAAAAATTATTTTTATCCATAATTTTATGCTCACTTGTTTGTTTACTATTGTCTAATATAAGAAATTGAAAGTATATTGATCAACTATTTTGATAGATGTTGCTATTAACAAGCCAAATTTAAATCAATCAATTTTGCTATTTATTTGTATTTTCGTTAAAACACCGAATTCATGAAGATACTCGAACAAATCGGAAAATATTTTATTTTAATGAATCGTGTTTTTTCAAAGCCTGAAAAAAATAAAATTTACTACAGGCAGGTACTGAAAGAAATTGAAAGCCTTGGTATTAACTCTATAGGAATTGTCATTATTATTTCTATCTTCATGGGTGCAGTTATTACCCTGCAAACAAGGTATAATCTTGAAAATCCGCTTATCCCTCTTTACCTGATTGGATTGACAGCACGTGACAGCATGCTACTTGAATTCTCTTCAACAATTGTGGGATTGATACTTGCCGGAAAAGTGGGTTCAAGCATAGCTTCAGAAATCGGTCATATGAGAATAACCGAACAAATTGATGCGCTGGAGATAATGGGTGTAAACTCAGCGAGCTTTTTAATCCTGCCAAAAATAATTGCCGCTGTTCTCTTTAATCCCATACTTACTTTAATAAGCATGTTCGTTGGAGTATTTGGAGGATGGGCAGCAGCTGTTGTTACCGGTGCACTTACATCTACAGATTATATTTATGGAATACAATACTGGTTCATTCCTTTTTACATAACCTATTCTTTGGTAAAAACTGTAGTTTTTGCTATCATAATTACATCCGTCCCGGCTTTTTTTGGTTATTATGTTAAAGGGGGCGCACTGGAGGTTGGGCGTTCAAGCACAAAAGGAGTTGTTACCAGTAGCGTATTAATTCTTCTTTTCAATGTTATACTTACACAACTTTTACTGGCTTAATGATTAGAGTAGAACATATTTATAAGAAATTTAACACTGAAACTGTTCTTAACGATGTATCTGTTACCTTCGAGGAAGGTAAAACGAATCTGATAATCGGGAAAAGTGGTTCGGGTAAAACTGTTTTGATCAAATCTATTATAGGGCTCCATCCTATTGATTCTGGCAGTATTTTCTATCACGATCGCGATTTTGTATCAATGACTATAAAACAAAAGCAGGAGCTTAGGCGTGAGATGGGGAAACTCTTCCAGGGAAGTGCTTTATTTGATTCGCTGACTGTCGATGATAATGTCAGGTTCCCTCTTGATATGTTTTCTAAAATGACCACAAAAGAAAAAAGCAAGAGAGTTAATTTTTGTCTTGACAGAGTGAACCTTCATAATGTAAAAAGTCTATATCCTGCCGAACTTAGTGGTGGAATGAAAAAGAGGGTTGCCATTGCAAGGGCTATTGTTCAAAATCCGAAATACCTCTTTTGCGACGAACCTAATTCCGGCCTGGACCCAAAAACTGCAATTGTTATAGACAATCTTATCAGTGATATTACGCATGAATTTAATATTACAACCATTGTTAACACTCACGATATGAATTCTGTTATGGAAATTGGTGAGAAAATTATGTTTATTCATCAGGGCATAAAATGCTGGGAAGGTACAAAAGATGATATTCTTACTTCGAATGATAAATATCTGAACGATTTTGTTTTTGCTTCCAATCTTGCAAAAAAAATAAAAGAAACTCTATAATGTTTCTTTCTGAAAATACTTTTAATGCATGTGAATACGATAGTAAACTTTACATTCTTTTCTTTGTACAACTGAATACTATATAAATTACCGGGAACAGATTAATTTATTTACTCTCATTCATCTTTGATCTCTTCGAAATTTACATACTCTCCTTCATCTTTGGATATCTTCTTACTTTTATCGGATGATTTAAAATTTACAGTCACGTGTCCGTCCTTCCTGCTATGAGAATATTGATTTCCAGAATCAGAACGCATATTCTTCTTTCTGTTCAGGCCAATGACAATAAGAATAATAATCCGGAATATTAAATAAAGAAATATAACCAGGAGGATAAACCTGACAAGAAACATAAATAAATAAATTAGTAATACGCTACAAAAGTATTAATATTCATCAGAATAATACATAGGTTTATCACGTCTGAGTTTTTTATTCTCATTGCAGCCAAATACAAGATTAAGCCCATAACGGAAGGTATACCTCCTGATATCATTGGGAAGAGGTACTGCCTCAACCAGATTATACGTTGTAGTTAAATAATCTGACACAAAATACATATGAAATGGTCCCAACCGGACGGATAACCCCAGTCCAAAACTTTTTGCCGAACCTCCGATGGGACTATAACTTCCTGATAATGAAACTAAAGGAGAAGGGCGCCAGTTTGCAAGAAGCGTCAGGTTGTATTGAAATCCTTCTTTTGAAAAATTGAACCGGGATACCTGTCCCACATCAAAACCGGGAACAATAAAATACCTTCCGGCAACAAATATTTTTGGTTCGAGTGTTGTTCTGAAACTTTCATTTGTACCTGTAAGCTCAAGATTTGACAAAATTGTATCAATCATATTATCTAAAAAGCTTGTATCTCTCACACTAAACTCAACTCCTTCAAAAGAATATGAATCATTAAGTGATACCCTATGTGCATAATTCTTCCATTTGATGTACCCCAGATCCACTACGCTGGCAGATATTTCCAGTTGATCGATCGGTCTGTAATGTACCCCACAATCTATTCCCAACCCCGGATTACCTGTTGCTATTTTTTTATAATCATTTACAGAATTCAATGTTGAGTCAAACACCAATCCACTTTCAAGATCAATTACGCCATCTTCGTCAGTAAGAATAGTATACCCGGGTAGTGATACATTCATGTTCAGGTTTGAATTGATCGTCCATTCCCTGACTGAAGTATAAAGCGAGATATCTGATTCGGGCCACGTTATTGCTGCAATACCAGTTAATATTTTTGGCCTTATTCCTACGGATAACTGATCACTGAACTTTCTGGATATTCCCAGTCCGTATTCAACATGTTCTATCAATTCAAATCCGATTGCACTAAAATCAAAAGTTTCTCCATTGGTATTGCCCCTTACTATCAAACTAACCAAATCGCCCGGATATGAAAAGCGTTCTTTTGCACGGGAAGTAACATCTAAAGTAAAATACATTTCCTTAACGCGAAAACCAAAAGAAATTAAATTAAAAGCAAAATTTCCACTCACATAATTTTCATTCTCAAAATTCTCAAGGAATTTATCTATATCTGCACTCGGATGAAAAGGATGAATCAATTGACCTGTTTCAGCATCAGTCCAGAAAAGATCGTCAAGACTCAGTGAGCTGTTGTAACCGCTAAAATACACAGATGAAGCAACAGGTACACCCAGGAAGAAATTACATCCTGGTTGAGTTGCGGGATTCAGATAATACGATTGAGGGACTCCCGTCATATAATACAGGGTATTCACCTGTGCCGAAAGGTTCATGCACAAAGTCAAAAAAAGTATAACTAATATATTAATTCTGGAGAATATCATACAAAAATTAATTTATGGAATCGAGATCTGTTACCCAGGTACCCCTTGCTTCAATACCGAGCCTGAAATCCAGGGAGTAATAATCAAGAATTTTAACATATCCCCCTGTTGAAGGTACTATTGCATCAAAAATCAGATGTGTTGTTTCATTAAAGAATCTATCCAGTTTTTCCTCGTCAAAAGAGACAAAGCCTGTCGTTGTAACCACCTGATCATCAATGACAATACCATTATTATCCACAGGAGCCGGATCTAAGAATAACTTCCCGGGTATATCGCTTAGAAAAATAGTGTCGATATTCTGAGATTGAATAGAATCAAATAAATAGAACTGTATATCAAGGCCAACAGGTAATTGATTAATAAATTCATAATGGAGATTCATAAACTCAAATACTATATCAGTACCCAGATCAGTCATTGGCAGAGTGTCTGTGAAACCAATATTCTCAACGAGATAAAGTTTTATTGTATCATTATCAATGATGAGTAAAGAATCGTAATCACGATCACTAAAATCCTCAAATTGCAAAGATCCATGCATCAGAGGCATTGCTATATCCCGTTCAAGCTCAATTTCGCCAGACAAATTGTCAAAGTCGATCTCCTCTTTTATACATGCAACAAGACTTGAAAATAACAATGCCAGAAGCAATAATTTGCTCATCTTCATTACCTTATGTTTTTTATTCCTCTTATTGTACGGAATAGTTATACAAAAAGTTATTCCTGCCCCCGACAATAAGATTAAAATTATTGTTTGTCCGATCCAGGTTACCTATTGTGAAAAGAGTTGTACCCTCAAGCGGGAATCCCTTATATATTGATCCATTATTATTCAGCAGGTATATTTTGTTATCATCAACATCAACTAAACCAAGTTTTCTATCACCTGATGAAAATCGAAAGTATATTGGACGATACTTAATTGGCGAAGGAAAATTAAATTTTATTATCTCTTTCTTTTTTTGTGTATAAACAGACAGAGTATTCTCGTCAAGGAAAATATAATCTTTCTTTCCGTCTGCATCCACATCTTTAAAATCAAAATAATGCTGACTACTTAATGTCTGAAAAGATTCAACCTTCGTGTGTCCGTCAAAATATATTGAAATTACATTTCCTAAGGTATCTGTTGTGACAATTCTTGAAGTTTCAAGATTATCTGAACGTTCAAGATGGTAGTTATTATTTCCTGATTTTGCCACCATATCCTCTACTTTAATCCGAATATTCCCACGTCTGTCAAGAATCCAGATTCTATATTTATCACCGATAATAATGAAATCTTTCTCGTTTACCCGAAAATGGCACACTTTGCTTTCTATAGGATAATCACTCCCTTCAAATTGCCATCCGCCAATTAAATTTCCTTCCTTTGAATAAGCGTATACTTTGTTATTGATACAAGGGATAAAGATGCGGTAGTTTTCATTGTCTTCGTAGTCAAAAAGAGACATCCCGGCCGAAGCCTTTTCACGCAACCTTACCGGGTATCTTTCAACATAATTCCCGAACCTGTCAATAAGATGCAGATAGTTTCCTGTACTGAATAATAGCTGAAGCTTTCCATTCCTGTAATAATCAATCTGATATACATCTGAATTTAGAGGTTCAGTAATTTTTTGTTTCCATAATACACGGCCTGCTTTATTTATCAGATAAATGTTGTTATCGTGATCCTGTAAAAAAATTTCTCCTTGCTTTGTATAATGATTCTCAACCATCTGGGGCTTCATGGAAAATGAAGTATCGAGCAAACTTTCCCAGGCAGTCTGTGGCTTGCCCGTATACTCATGTACGTGCTGAACGACCAGATTGCAATAATTCATG
>DAOUOU010000165.1 GCA_030626465.1 Bacteroidales bacterium | reverse complement strand
TTATTTCAAGAGATCAGATCAGCGAAGCAAGATGCTATGCTTTGTTGGGACAGATCAATGCATACTTGCAGCAATACGATCTTCTTTAAAAGAGCAGGCGAAAACCAGGAATTTTGTGATTGAGTAATCAAACAAACACCCTGACAGGGTACCCCCACCCTGTCAGGGTGTAATTTATTTAACCGGATCACCATATACTATACCCCGGCCATGTGTTCCTATATACACACGTCCAAAAATATTTTCATCACCAGCAATATAATCCATGGAGCCATACTGATGCTGATCGTCATTGATACGGACCCAGTTTTCTCCTTCGTCGAACGAACGAAAAACACCATAAACGCCATCAATTACACCAACAATAAATAGGGTTGGATACCCGTCTGTTGCAAATGCCTTACCAAAACCTATTGTATATATCTTTTCTACCGGGTTAATTCTCACAGGATCAGAACCTGAACTTACAGAGCGGTATAAATGCTCTCCTGCCACCAGCCATATATCTCCTTCCTTTCCGAAGACCGTATTTACACGATCTCTCCAACCAGACCCTTTGATGTTCCTGGCAACCACACTGAAACTTGCTCCGCCATCATCACTCATATAGAGCTTACTTTCACTGTATGCGTAAAACTTTTCAGGATTTACCTTATCGGCTGTGATCCTGTTTGGACCTTTAAGATTTTTACATTTGGTCCATGTATTGCCCATATCGGGGGAATAATAAAACTGCTTATTAATGCGCCAGACTATTGACGAACCATCTGCTGAAACAGCAATCTTTCCTC
The DNA here is from genome assembly GCA_030626465.1 of Bacteroidales bacterium. GTDB lineage: Bacteria > Bacteroidota > Bacteroidia > Bacteroidales > UBA10428 > UBA10428. Next base: position 5,405 of record DAOUOU010000165.1, on the reverse strand, counting down.
CGCTATGATGTTTGGCTTTTTCTGGCTGGACTGGAAACGGGCTCCAGGTAACACCATTGTCTGTCGAGAAGGCTCCGTTCTGGTGTGTAGAATAATTTGTTCCGCACCTCACGACAATATTCGTATTGAGAGCTGCAAAGTCAATACCATCTGTGTTTCCAAATATAGGATTATCAAACATACCCCCTGCAACAGGTTGATCCAGTTCATCTTCCGGGTGCCTGAAGCCACCAAGATCACCAACGGCAGAAAAAAGTGCACCATTTATCGAAGGGGTAAGATCAAGCGCAACAGTTTCTTCCAGGCCTGTATTTTCGAATTTCCATACTATTTTTTCGGGTTCATCATTGATGTTGTCACTGATCCATATTCCTTGTCCGGTAACATAAAAAGCCCGATCAGGGTTAAACGGGTCGATATCGATATCTCCCATCCACCCGCCCCATGACAGGTTGGTACAGCCTGGCCTTCGCCAGCAAAGATAATCAGCACCATTTCTGTCTTTTTGCGCACTTCTGCCGATGCCTTCCCAGGGGTTGCCGCCATCCGCAGAACGATAAATTTCATCAGGTTTCCACCAGTCGATCGTGCACACCAGAATGATCTGCTGATCGGAATTGCTTATGGTGATGCCGCCAAAGCCACCGCCAGCTCCTTTTGGTGATACATTTTTCCACGAACCAGTCGACATGTTGAACTTCCATATTTCACCTTTGGTAATGCCATAGGGGCCGGGACCATCGTTACAGGCTATATAAACAACTCCTTCTCTATCCATGATCATTTTATGCGGTATCAGTCCTGAAGGCCCATTCTCTAGCTCTTGCCACGACCATCCGCTATCTTTGCTGCAATATAAGTTGCTTTCTTTTCCGGTTGCAGTAACACCTACATAAAGTGTTGCAGAGGCTTTTTTAGCTGAACCGCTACTGCTATCGAAACAAACAAAACTCAAACCTATATCCTGCTCTCCTTTCGAAGGAAAATGGTTTACCTGTGCCCAGTGTTTCCCTCCATCTGTGCTTTTCATAAGTCCGTTCTGCCGGGATGCAAAATACATTATATCAGGCCAATTCGGGTCGATTGCCAGTCGTTCACCCATTGATCTGCCCATATGGTTGGCGCCCATTGCCACTCCAATCTCATACCGCTCCCAGCTTTTTCCATGATCAGTGGATTTTATAATGATTCCATCACCACTTTGCAGGTAAGAACCTGCAGCCATATATACAATATCAGCATTTTTAGGATGTATGGCTATACTTTCAATGCCAAAATACCGGTTCTCATTTATACCCATCCAGTCAGTTACCGGTATCCATGAGTAATTTGATTCATTCCACCGGTAAGCACCAGCCATATCTGTTCGTGCATAAATCACATTGGCTTCGGCATTACTGAAAATAATGCCGGGAATAAATCCTCCTCTGCGAATAATGACGCTTTTCCATTCGTATATGCCTTCTGAGTTAGTTTCTGCACCTGAAGAATGATCTCCTTGTATGAGCTTACACTTTGTAAAAAAACATAGAGCACTGGTTATAAAAAAAAGGACTAAAACAGATTTTACAACTATATTTCGCATTCTCTTTCTCTTTTTATGAGTTATTAACATAATAGAATTTACCAAAACAAGAGTGAATTAAAATTCCTGTTTAAGATAAATATTTCCATTGCTAAATTATATGCTTTAATGTAATCAACAGCTGGCTAAAATATTAAGTGATTGCATATAGCTGCCTGACTATTCAGAATCCCGGTTAATACGTCTCTCCGGGAAGTGTAAAAAAAATCCTTGCTTTGCATTGTTCTAATATTTGAGTATTAGTGCTTAAGGCTATCCAAAATGGAAATTTTCCTTATTTTTGCTACCATCAGAAGAAGTATATTGTTCACAGAAAATGATTTGAGTAAATGAAGATTTCTTATAGTTGGCTGAAAGACTATATCGATATTGATGTAAATCCCGAGAAACTTGCCGACATTCTAACAAATATTGGTCTTGAGGTAGAAGGTATTGAGACTTATGAGGAAGTGAAAGGCGGAATGAAAGGTCTGGTTATTGGTGAGGTATTATCCTGCGAAAAGCATCCCGATGCTGATAAATTAAGTGTAACCATTGTGAATGCAGGGAAAGGAGAACCATTGAAAATTGTGTGTGGGGCACCTAATGTAGCGGTTAAACAAAAAGTTGTAATAGCTACTGTAGGAACTGAACTTTTTATGGGTGAGAAAAGTATTGCAATCAATAAAACAAAAATCCGGGGCGTGGAATCTGAGGGCATGATCTGTGCTGAGGATGAGATCGGGCTTGGCACAAGTCACGATGGTATAATGGTTCTGGATGAAAAAGCAATTCCTGGTACACCTGCGGCAGACTATTTTAAGCTTGTAACCGATACGGTTTTTGAGATTGGTCTTACCCCCAACAGGATTGATGCTGCTTCTCATTTTGGCACGGCACGTGATTTGGCTGCGTATTTTGCACAATTTACTGAGATAAACCTGAAAAAACCGGACATCAGCTCTTTTGCATCAGATGACCATTCACTAACTATCCCTATTGAAATAAAAGATAAGGAAGGTTGCAGGAGATTTACCGGAGTGACTATATCTGATGTTACGATTGCTCCTTCACCAAAATGGCTTCAGATTAAGCTCAGGGCCATAGGATTACCACCTATAAACAATGTGGTGGATATCACAAACTACGTGCTTCATGAGCTTGGACAACCTCTTCATGCGTACGATGCAGATAAGTTAAATGGTAAGAAGATTGTTGTACAAAAGCTTCCTGAAGGCACAAAATTCATAAGCCTTGATGAAGAAGAAAGAAAACTCTCTGATAAGGATTTGATGGTATGTGATGCTGAAGAGCCAGTTTGTATTGCAGGTGTCTTCGGAGGTCTTGATTCAGGGGTTGTTGACTCTTCAAAAAACATCTTTCTTGAAAGTGCCTATTTCGATCCCATCATAGTAAGAAGGACTGCTCGTCGACATGATCTGAGTACTGATTCTTCCTTCCGTTTTGAACGTGGAGTGGATCCGGAAAATACTCTGTTTGCATTAAAAAGAACAGCCATACTGATAAGAGATATTGCAGGTGGCCGGATCAGCTCAGAAGCAATGGATATACATCCTTCACCAGTGAAAGCTATTACACTTGAGTTATCCTTTCATCATATCGATCGCTTAATCGGAAAATCCCTCGATAAGAAAGTGATCAGGAGTATTTTAAAGTCTCTTGATTTTGTAATTCAGAAAGAGGATAAAGAAAAAATAATGGTCAGAGTGCCACCATACAGAGTGGATGTAACCAGGGAAGCTGATGTTATTGAAGAGATACTTAGGATATATGGTTACAACAATGTGGAAATCCCGGCCAATCTGAATGCAAGTATTTCCTATGTTGAAAAACCAGAGAACGAAGAAATTGTAAATGTAGCAAGCGCTTACCTTACTGCCAATGGCTTTCACGAGATTGTGTCAAATTCGCTGACCAAAAAGGAGTATTATGAAGGATTGAAATCATTTCCTGAGGATAAACTCGTAAACATTCTCAATCCATTAAGCAGTGATTTAAAGGTAATGCGTCAGACTTTATTATTCAATGGTTTGGAGGCTATCGAATACAATGTGAATCACAAAAATCCTGATCTGCGACTTTTTGAGTATGGCAGGGTTTATTCACTTAAGTCAAAAAATGCGGCTCAATTCAAGAATTTCCAGGAAGTTCCCACTTTCGGACTTTTTCTCACAGGAGATCGGGAAGAACAATCATGGACGCTGAAAGATACTCCAACAGGTTTTTTTCAGTTAAAAGCATACTATTTGAATTTCATAAAAAATACAGGTGTAAATATTGGTATGTTTGATGTGCAACCGATTGAGGATTACGCGGATATTTTTTCCGGTGGATTGAATTACCTGCATGATAATAAAAGTATTGTCAGGGCTGGAACTGTTAATTCTGAGATTCTCAAAACATTTGATATTGAGAATGGTGTATTCTTTGCGGAGATAGACTGGCAGTGCCTTCTGTCGCTGATCAAGGATAAGGATTCCTTCAGTGAACTACCAAAATTTCCTGAAGTAAGGAGGGACCTGGCTTTATTGATCGATGAAAACATAAGCTATTCAGCTATAGAAAAGCTTGCATATGAAGCTGAAAGAAGTATTTTGAAAAGGGTAAACCTGTTTGATTATTATAAAGGAAAGAATATTCCGCCGGGTAAAAAATCGTATGCTGTTAGCTTTTTCCTTCAGGATTTAAAGAAAACACTAACCGACAAGGAAATAGAAGATATACTATCGAAAATTACTGCAAGCTTAATTAAAAATTTGAATGCCGAATTAAGATAAACATTACAATCATGGCCAAACTCACGCTTAAAAAAGGAGACATTACTAAACTGAAAGTTGACGCTATTGTCAATGCTGCAAATTCTTCGTTATTGGGTGGAGGTGGGGTTGATGGTGCTATTCACAGGGCTGCGGGTCCTGGTCTGCTAAGCGAGTGTAAAACTCTCGGAGGATGTCCAGTAGGTGAAGCCAAAGTTACAAGCGGATACAATCTTCTGGCAAAATTTATTATTCATACCGTTGGACCTGTTTGGCATGGGGGTGGTGATAATGAAGAAAAATTACTGGCAGGCTGTTATCGGAATAGCCTTCACATTGCCGAAAACCTTAAACTTCGTTCAGTAGCCTTTCCTAATATCAGTACAGGGGTTTATCGGTTTCCCAAACGTGATGCTGCAAAGATTGCTCTTGCCCAGACATATCAGTTTATAGAGGATACAGAATTTCTGGAGGAAATAATATTTGTAGCATATGATGACGAAAACCATGCGATCTACTCTAAATTGTTAGGTTTATAACTGGCCAATAATATTTTAGTCAATCCTCGGAAGAGTTTTCTATCTTTATCTGAAAGAGATCGAAGTGAGAATCCTGTTTTTAACTTCCATAATAATATTTATTTACACACTTGCAGACTCTCAGTGTTTCGAGGATAATTTTGCTTTTCAGGAGGGAGAAATTATTCACTACCAGGCATACTATAATTGGGGATTCATTTGGCTAAATGCCGGCTATGTTCAGTTTGAGGTGAAAGAGGGAAACTATCTGGGCAGACCCGTTTACCATTTTGATTCGTATGGTGTAAGTCATAAATCGTACGACTGGATCTTTAAAGTCAGGGACAGGTATCAGGCTTATCTGGATAAAGAAACATTACGCCCTTTATGGTTTCGTCGAGAGAGCTACGAGGGAGGTTTTGAAGTTAATAATGAATATTTTTTTAACCAGGAAGGGAACCTGATGTACTCGAATACAGAGAACTCAGAAAGGCCGTTCAAACAAGATACCCTCGAGATCCCTCCATGTACATTTGATGTTTTATC
>DAOUOU010000025.1 GCA_030626465.1 Bacteroidales bacterium | reverse complement strand
GCGGAATGCGAAACTGGTACCATACGACTGGTTCTTCGTAACCACTTATGCTCCTTTCCACCCTGTCAACAATGTAGTTACTACCTACTTCACTTAATTCACCTGGACTGAGGTAAACGAGCAATCTATTTTATTAAAAGTTAAAGATTTGCAGGATGCTGACGCACGTGCGGTATTTAAAAATGTAAAGCTTGATTTACGGCAATACAAAAGGATGCAAATGTTTCTTCATGCTGAGGCTTTTCCAGGAGAAGAAGCAGAACTTGATAGTCTTGACATTTCTGCTTTTATTCGTTTAGGTTCGGATTATCAGAATAATTATTACGAATACGAAATCCCGTTGTATGTAACTCCTCCAGGAAGTTACTCAGATGGCAGTAAAGATGTGTGGCCTGATGAAAATCTATTAAATATTGCATTGGAAGATTTCGTTACTCTGAAGAAAGAAAGAAACGAAATGGTAAAAATCGATCCTCTTAATTTTTCGGTCCAAAGTGCCTATATAAAACGCTATGGTAAAAATACCATGAAAGTGAAAGGAAATCCAAACCTGAGCAACATTCGACAGATCATGATAGGGATACGCAATCCTGGTGATGCCACCAGCTATGGGAGGACTAACGATGGTCTAAGCAAATCTGCCGAAGTATGGCTGAACGAATTACGTCTTACTGACTTCAATGACAGAGGAGGCTGGGCCGCCAACGGACGAATACAGGCTCAACTTGCCGATTTTGGCGTTTTAAATATTGCCGGCAGCACCAGCAAACCCGGATTTGGCAGTATTGAACAAAAAGTCAATGAACGTTCGATGGAGGAAGTTAACCAGTATGATATTTCATCGAACTTGGAGCTTGGCAAATTTTTCTCTGAAAAAGCACAGGTATCTATCCCCTTTTATATTGCAGGTTCGAAAACAATTGTAAATCCCGAGTATTTTCCAAAAGATCCGGACATTAAATTTGAAGATGTACTCAGTGAAGCAGATACGAAAGCAGAGAAAGACAGTCTAAAAAAAATATCCCAGGATCTTACTTCGCGCAAAAGTATTAATATTTCCAACATGCGATGGAACAAGAAATTCAAGAAGTGGGGTATATTCTCTCCGGGCAATTTAACAGCCAGTATTGGTTATACAGATACAAGAGCCCGTAATTATAGTACCGAATATAATAATCTGTGGAAGTATTCGGGGAGTTTAAATTATGTTTTCAACACACGTCCCAAGAATATTCAACCTTTCCGGAAATCAAAAAGTCTTCGAAAACCTGCATTCCGTATAATCCGTGACTTCAATTTCAATCCCTACCCTTCGCGTTTTACTTTTGGAACCTTGTTTGACAGGAATTATCAGGAAATAAAGATGCGCGACATTAACGATGAAGTAGATCTGCTTATTGAGCCCACTGTAAATAAGGATTTTAGATGGGACAGAAAATACAATATGAAATGGGACCTTACCCGTGGATTCAAAATAGACTATTCAGCCACAAACGGCGCACGGATTGATGAGCCTATAGGACAGTACGATTTGTTCAAAGCGAATAACGAACATTGGAAAGATTCTGTATGGAGCAATATTTGGCAAGGTGGAAGAAACATGAATTTCTCTCAAAAGTTCAATGCCAGTTATACAGTACCTATTAATAAAATTCCCATTTTCAACTGGATAAGCCTGAATGCCTCCTACGGTAGCACATTCAATTGGGTACGCGGTGAGCTGATACCTCAAAGGGAACTGGGACATACACTGAAAAATTCCAATACCATCAAGATCAATTCTAACCTGACTTTAAGAAGTCTGTACAACAAAATTGGCTACCTGAAAAGAATCGATGCAAAGTATAGTGGCAGAACCAGAAAATCTGAAGAAGACATGCGCTATAAAACTGTGGAATATGAAAAGCGGACATTTTTAAAGAAAGATGAACCAAAGAGCATCATCCATAGACTTAAAACTGATGATGTTGAAGTGAGAGTTCTTAATTCAGACGGACAGGAGGTAGAAGTAAAGACCGTAGTGGTAAATGAAAACAAAATTACAATTACAGCAAGTGAAGACCTCACGGGAGTTACTGTTATTGTTACCGGTAAAATTGAAAAAGGGGAAAATCCACTGGTCTTCCTTGGCGAAAATACTATTCGATTACTGGTTGGGTTTAAAAACCTTAATGTCTCCTGGTCGAGAACTGTAGGTACTGTACTTCCCGGATATTTGCCTGAAACAGATTATTTTGGAATTAGCACTGGCGAGTATTATGGAGCCCCGGGAATACCCTTTGCTTTCGGGCAGCAAAATAGAGATATTATTTACGATGCAATTAGCGAAGATTGGCTGACTAAGGATACAACATTCAGCAAACCGGCAGAATTTACACGCAATGAACAATTCAGCATAAGGACTACCTACGAACCATTCAGAGGATTTAGAATTGATTTGAATGCTATGCGTTCTTATTCCGAGTATAGCGAACAACTCTATTTTCATGACGTTGAAGGAGGATCTCAGGCAAACTTCGGCGAGTACTATGTTGACAACAGGTATAAAGGTGGTAACTTCTCGATATCTATCATCACTCTTCACAGTGCTTTTGAAAAACCTTCCGGTAGCAATAACTGGGAATCGGCAGCATTTGACCGACTCAGGGAATACAGAAAAACTATATCGGCCAGAAGATACCGTGAACTCACAGGCACAAATCCCAATTACGAACCCTCTGTTCGCCATCCCTATAATAATGGTTACTACTATGGCTATGGGCCAACATCTCAGGAAGTACTTGTGCCTGCCTTTATAGCTGCCTATACAGGGATAGATCCAAATAAGGTTACCTTAGAAAGTTTCTTCTGGATGATGATGCCTAACTGGAGAATCACTTTTGACGGACTTTCAAAACTAGCCTTTATTCAGAAGTTCCTGAAGAATATCACCTTATCGCATACATACAAATCAACCTACACCATTGGATCTTTTGGGACAAATGTTAGCTATTATGATAACCTGGGAAGTGGTTATTTCACATCCGAACAGGAGGAGGGTTTCCGGGGAATGGTTCGTGATAATCAGTTAAATTTTATACCGGAGTTTCAATATAGCACTGTTTCGATAAAAGAACAATTGAGCCCCCTGATTAATGTTGATATGACCTGGCATAATAGCTTGATTACAAAATTTGAGATGGGTAAATCACGCATGATCTCTTTAAGCATGAACAACAACCAGGTGAATGAAACACGAAACAATAATTATACCATAGGAGCCGGATATAGATTTAAGGAGGTGCCAATAACAATAAACCAGAGAGCTATCAAAAGCGATTTGAATATACGCTTCGATTTTTCACTGCGCGATAATGTGACCATATTACGTTTTTTGGAAGAGAACGAAGAAGAAGAAAATGATAACAGAGTTACCACAGGTGGAAAACAATTTAAAATTAGCCTGACCGCAGATTATGTGTTTACTGAGAATTTTAATATTCAATTTTATTTTGACAGGGAGGTAAATACACCGTTCACCTCAAACACTTTTCCAAGGGCAGAGACCAATGTTGGATTCAGCCTGAGACTTTCATTATAATGCCATCGTTAGTGCCTGAAAGAAAACTCGTATTTTACAGAAGTGCTTGATAAGAACCGTAGTGAAACGGAGCTTAACGAAGTTAAAGCTTCAAGTGCAAGACTTACGAACCGACCGAAATAGCTTTAGCTATTCGACGAAGTCAACCCGCTTTAGCTATTCGACGAAGTCAACCCGCTTTAGCGGATCAACGAAGTCAACGGAGCTCATGATCCGTCAGTTGACGGAGAATAACTACGAAAATTGGGAGTTTACTTTTCGTAAATGACCAATTTTCGGGCGAGTGTAACACAGCAATTGGAGTTTTCTTGCAAGCACTAGTTAATTTGTTGTGAGAAAAATCATGATCTGAGATGCTGAATAAAGCAACTGTTTGTCTAAATTTGAGCTGATATTTTTCAAATCATATTATTCTTTTCAAACAATAAAAGTTAAAAACATGAACATCCCTGATAATTTAATGTATACTAAAGACCACGAGTGGATAAAGATTGAGGGTGGTGATGCGTTCGTTGGAATAACAGATTATGCCCAGGGAGAACTTGGTGACATTGTTTTTGTGGAAATTGAAACCGAAGGAGAACATCTTGATCAGGGACAGGTATTTGGAACCATTGAAGCTGTTAAGACTGTTTCCGATCTTCTTATGCCTGTTGCAGGAGAAGTAATAGAAGTGAATTCCGCTCTTGAAGACTCTCCCGATCTAATGAATAACGATCCTTTTGGAAAAGGATGGTTGATTAAAATAAAATTAGATGACCCTGCACAGCTTGAAGTATTACTCGACGCAAATACGTATGGCGAATTAATAAGCTCCTGAATCTTTTCACGGCAAAATAAGTTAAAGGTTTCTTGGAAAGAGACCTTTTTTGCACGAATATCAGTTAAAATAACCTCATTTGAGGATCTTCCCATAGAGTGGGATAGTGTTCATCAAATTTGCGAAGAACTTCCGTAATAATAGCCTCACGCATAAATTTTGATTTGTTCTTTACCCTGAACTTTTCACAATATTGGTCAATGGCGCTTTGCTCCCTTGGATTAAATCTGACTGAATGAGATATGTCCCTTTTTAAACTGGCTTCTTTGGTTTTTCTTCTTTTCATAAAATCAAATCTGTTTCCAGACTTCTTTCTCGAAAATAAAAAGATTTAACCTGCTTTGTCGCGTCTAATTATTAACATGATAAGCAACAGGAAATGGCATTGCACACCTATTATTATGTTCATATTTCTTATAACTAATTGAGGAATAAATTTGTAAAGAATATCATCAGGGAAATGTTTTTGTCATTTACTTCTAACTCATACAAGTAAGAGACTGTTGAAAAGTTTTTCAGTACTACTGAATTCTTTCCTGTAAAATAGATCGAATGCCATTAATACTTATTAACCCAATAATAATGGCAGCTAACAAACCACTGGAAAATAAAATTGAAGCTCCCAGCAACCAGTGAATATTTATAAGTTTTATCAGATAACCGCCGAATACCATAAAAAGAATAAAGACAGAGAATTTGATAAGAATAATAGCGTTGAATTTTAATTTAAATATACTCCATGCTAATTTAATGTGAACAATTAGCGTGAATAACTGGGTCGAGGCATTAGCGATTGCTGCACCCATTACCTGATAGCGAGGTATTAATATAAGGTTTAATATTAGGTTGATAACAACTGCTGTACCTGCCATTAAGTTTAATTGTTTAAGATTACCATTTGCAGTAAGCAATGCTCCAAAGGTAAAACTGACACACATACCCAGATAACTTATGGTTAAGATCGCAAATACATCTGCTGAAAGATTAATATGTTCTTTGTAAAGCAGACCAAATAACTCACGTCTGTATAAAATGGCAGGTCCGATTACGGTGAGGGAAGGAATAATTAAGAGTAAAACAGCCAGTTGCAGGAGGCCATCAATTTTTTGTTTCTGATGGAGTGTTTTTGAAAAAATTGGCAAAAGAAGAATAGGGAAAAGAAAAGCATAATTGGACATAAAGTCAAGGATTCTGAAAGCATGTGCAAATATACCTGCCTGTTCATCTCCATTAGGAAGTAGAAGGCTTAAGATAATTGAATCGGCCCTGTAATAAACAGCCATTAAAAAAAGAAGCAAAGCATAGGGTTTCAATTTTTGTATAACGGGTATTATCTGTTTGAACTGGATGTGCAGTTTGACTGTCCCTGTTTTTTTTACCAATATAAACAGGCCGAGCATTAGTGTGAAAGTGTACGAGATGGTCTGAGCAAACACGAACCAGTTGATTCTGAAAAGGTAACGTGTAACAGGGTACAGTAATAAAAAGCCAACAATCAAGATCATAAGAGTGCGATCAAGAACAGAAATAAAGCTTTCCGTTTTAAATAGCTGCAAACCTCCCAGGTTAGCACGTATATATAGAATGAAGGAAGCTAAAAACTGATTGAGTAAAATCAAAAACAGGAGCAGGTAATTATCGACAGAAATGCCTTTATGCATTGCAATTGAGGCACATACGATGAGATAAGGGATAAACATTAGTATTTTTAAGGCAATAATGTTCGATAAATAGGAGCCAGAGCGCGTTGGATATTGTGCAACTTCTTTCCTGATAAAATTTTCAATACCAAGATCGAGGAATATCTGAAAGATGATGGCAATATTTAAAAGAATGAAAAATCTGCCGTATACTTCTGCTCCAACAGTGTTTTGTACAACACGGTCGATTCCAAAAACATAAATAGGTTTAATGAGCAGGTTTAATACAAGAAAGAACCCCAGATTTGTAAGAAATTTTCTTTTCAATATAATATATTTTCGAATACAAAAGTAAAAAGTTTAACATAAGGTCATGAAATGAAGAATGTAAATTATTAAAATTGTTATACTAGAGTAAATTATTTAAATTCATATCCTTTTTTTAAAGGAATTTAGCAAAGTTATTATCAGGCAAACAGTGTTACAAAAATCATTAAATCCGGATACAATTGAGGCGGGATGCGATGAAGCAGGAAGAGGTTCTCTGGCAGGGCCTGTTTGTGCTGCAGCGGTGATAATGCCTGCCGATTACTCGAACGCTTTATTGAATGATTCAAAAAAAATGACATCGCACAACAGGAATATCGTAAGACAGGAAATTGAAAAATTCGCAGTTGATTTTGCCGTAATTTTCATTGATAGTCATAAGATTGATGAAATAAACATTTTGAAAGCCTCTATACTGGGGATGCATAAAGCTCTGGATGAACTCAGGATTCGTCCACAACATATCCTGATAGATGGCAATAGGTTTTATCCCTACAAGGATATTCCTTTTACATGCATAGTTCGTGGCGATGGGAAGTTTGTATCCATTGCAGCAGCCTCGGTACTGGCAAAAACCTATCGTGATGAACGGATGCTTCAATTGCATAATAAATGCAACAAATATGGATGGGATAAAAACAAAGGATATCCTACAGAAAAGCATCGGAAGGCGATTATGGAACATGGCATCACACCATATCACCGAAGATCTTTTCAGCTAATGAATTCTCAAACTGTGCTATCGTTTAAAAATAATACCTGATCTTTAAAAATTGCTTAGTATATTAGATAGTAAAGAAAAATTATCAGATAAATGAAAAAGTTTGTTGTAATAGCATTAAGTATAATTTGTTTGAATGTAAGTTGGACAAAGGCTGATGAAGGAATGTGGATGCTTCCGCTTCTGAAAAATTTAAATATGTCTTCCATGGCAGAATTAGGATGCGAAATTACTGCTGAGGAGATATACAGTATCAACAATTCCAGCATAAAGGATGCTATAGTTGTCTTTGGAGGCGGATGCACAGGAGGGATTGTTTCTGAAGATGGTCTTTTATTCACTAATCATCATTGCGGATATGATGAGATTCAAAACCACAGTAGCGTAGAAAACAACCTTCTTAAAGACGGATTTTGGGCTATGTCTCGTGATGAAGAGCTTTCTAATCCTGGTCTTGAAGTGAAGTTTCTGATCAGAATAGAAGAGATTACGGAAAAGATACTTCATGAACTATCTGTTGGAATGAATGAAGAGGATCGCAGGGAAAAAATCAGCGAACTTGCTGAAGAGATAATAACAGAAGCTTCAGAAGACGATAAATACGAAGCCGAGGTAAAGTCATTTTTTGCCGGAAACAAATACTACTTATTTGTTTACGAAATATATAAAGATGTTAGATTGGTTGGCACACCACCATCTTCGATAGGTAAGTTTGGATATGATACCGATAACTGGGAATGGCCCCGCCATACTGGTGATTTTAGTATTTTCAGGGTATACAGTGCTCCGGATGGCTCTCCTGCTGAATATGATCCTGAAAACGTACCCCTCAAACCTAAACATTATTTACCCGTTTCAGTACAGGGAGTTCAAAACGGCGATTTCACCTTTGTTTTAGGTTATCCCGGAAAGACACACCGATATCTTAATTCTCACGGGATCATTGAGACTATGGAAATAACCAATGAGAACAGAGTAAAAATCAGGGGAATAAGACAGAGAATACTGCAGGAAGACATGCTGGTTGATCCAAAGATTCGCATACAATATGCTTCAAAGTATGCCCGTTCAAGCAATTATTGGAAGTATAGCATTGGACAAAATAAAGGACTTAAGCGATTAAATATCATTGAGAAAAAGCGTTGTGAAGAACAAAAATTTCAGGATTGGGTTGAAAAAGATTCCGCCAGAACGGTTTTGTATGGAAGTGTGCTTGCTGATATGCACGAAATATATGAGAGGAAAAGATTATCAGAGTATAATACTCACTATTTGAGTGAGACTTTTTTCAGAGCAACGGAGATCTTTGATTTCATTAGTGAGTTTCAATATGTATTTATGCTTCTTTTGCTGGATGACAAGGAGGATGATGAACTGGACAGGGAGATTGAAGATCTGAAAAAGTTAACAAAAGATTTTTATACTGATTATAATCTTACTACAGATGTCAAAGTAGCAAAGGCCATGATACAGTTGTACCAGGAAAACACTTCTTATGATCAACACCCTGATTTTTATACAACTTTAAACAGGAAATACAAAGGCAATATAGACAAATATGTTGATAAGATGTTTTCAAGGACATTCTTCACCAGTGAAGAAAAAGTTATGAAATTCCTTCTGGATCTGAATATCAATACTCTTTCAAAGGATATGGGTTTCCAAACCACAAATAGCATATTCAGAAAGTACTACGAAGAATATACCATATTGGATGAATATCATATGAAACTCGGAAAACTTGAAAGACTTTATCTGAAGGGCCGGATGGAAATGAACAAGGGAAAAGTGTTTTATCCTGATGCTAATTTCACCATGCGATTGTCTTATGGTACGGTTAAGGATTATTATCCCCGCGATGCTGTTCATTATGATTATAATACCCGACTCAAGGGTGTTCTTGAAAAGGAAGACACATCAAATTTTGAGTTTCTTGTACCTGATAAATTAAAGAAATTATATGCGGAGAAAGATTTTGACAGATATGGTGAAGAAGATCGAATGCCAGTTTGCTTTATCACTAACAATGATATTACCGGAGGAAATTCAGGGAGCCCGGTATTAAATTCTAAGGGTGAGTTGATAGGGATTGCGTTTGATGGCAACTGGGAAGCGATGAGTGGAGATATTTCGTTTGAACCTGAATTACAACGTTGTATTTGCGTTGATATCCGTTATGTTCTTTTTATAATTGAAAAATTTGCCGGAGTCGGACATCTTATTGAGGAGATGAAAATTGTACCTTGAACCAAATGGCACGTAGAATTATTATCTATACTGATGGTGCAGCCAGTGGAAATCCAGGTCCGGGAGGATATGGGGTTATTCTCAAATCCGGGAAGCATTACAAGGAATTATCGCAGGGTTACCGGCTAACGACAAACAACAGGATGGAATTACTTGCTGTAATTGTTGGTTTGGAAGAGTTAAAAAACAAGGGAAGTAAGGTTGATGTTTTTACGGATTCACGCTATGTGTGTGATTCGGTCGAGAAAGGATGGGTGTTTGATTGGGAAATGAAAAGGTTCAGGAAGAAGAAAAATACAGATTTATGGAAACGATTTCTTACTATCTACCGTATACATGAGGTAAAACTACATTGGGTGAAAGGGCATGCCGATATTGCGGAAAATGAACGTTGCGATAGGTTAGCAGTTGATGCATACAAAAAAAAGAATTTACTTATCGATGTGGGATATGAGAATGAGATAAAGCCTAATTCAATGTGGTGATTTTCAGAGATATTTTATATTTTCACTGGAATTTTCTAAATAGGGATGTTAAAAAAATCACGAGAAGATATCATTCTTTATCATCAGGGACAACTTGATTTTGATTCAATTGGAGATTTGATACAGTCTTTAAAAGATAAGATGAGAAAGAGGGATGTGCGGTTTAATATTTATAAGAGGATACTTACAATTATGATAGAATCCCTTGAGAATATTATTCGTTACAGAGAAAACCTAGATCAAAAGAACTCTATAATCTTAAGCTACCCCCCGGAATTCCAGATTTATGCTGATGATAATCAATTCATCATAGAATCTTCCAATGCTATTCTGAGTGATGACATTGAGAGCTTAGATAAAAAGTTATCCCAGTTAAATGAGCTTGATAAAATAGGAATTCGTGAGTTGTATAAAGCTACAATTACCGATGGTAAATTTTCTGAGAAAGGGGGTGCCGGCCTGGGTATGATTGAGATGGCTAAAATTGCCGATGATAAACTTGATTATTCTTTTTCAAAAATTGATAACAATTACTCGTATTTTATTTTGCGTCTGATGGTTAATCAGGAGGAAAATAAAAACAGGAATAACCAATCTGATTAATATCCCGTTTACATATATTTGATATACGTCTTCGGACAGAGGTATGTCCAGAAACGCACAGATGACTACAAATTTGATTAATGTATATAACTGTATATCATTAATTTATATTCAATGGCTCGAATATTGATCACTTATTCGATAATAATAGATTATGCTTAAAAATTTCATTGTCATATCGCTCAGAAGCCTTGCTACTCATAAAATATATACATTTATAAATATCCTGGGATTAGCAATTGGGATGGCCTCTGTACTCTTAATCACAATATATGTTCTGCATGAACTAAGTTATGATAAGTTTCATAGAAACGCCGACCAGATATATAGGGTTACTGTTCATGGGAAGTTACGAGGGATTGATTTGAATGCTGCTGTTACAGCTCCCCCAATGGCAGAAGCTCTTGTTGAAGAAAATGATGCAGTAATAAGGTCGACACGTATTGGCCATTTTGATGCCTGGTTGGTATCCAATGGCGATATTAAATACAATGAAGACAATTTTCTTTTTACTGATTCTAATTTTTTCAGACTTTTTTCTTTCAATCTTCTTAAGGGAAATCCTGATAGTGTACTGATAAAACCAAGGAGTATAGTCCTTACAGAGTCGACTGCGAAAAAATATTTTGGAGATGAAGATCCTATTGGGAAAAAACTGCGCATTGAGACGGAAGAGAATTATTATACAGTAACCGGATTAATGGAAGATGTTCCCGATAATTCTCATTTTCATTTCGATTTGCTGGGCTCAATAGTAACACTAGAGAAATATATACCGGATATCTGGCTTAGCCATCTTTTTTATACCTATATACAGGTAAAAGAAAGTACTGATATTGTTGTACTTAAGAAAGATATAAATCGATTTGTTGAGAAGTATGTAACTCCTCAGGTAGAGGAAATTCTGGGAACTACACTTGCAAGTTTTAGCGAGGGAGAACAAGCATTCCGGTATGATTTACAGAAATTAACCAGGATACATCTGTATTCAAATTTGGATAATGAACTTGAAGTAAACGGGAGGGCTCTTTATGTATATACTTTTGGTGTAATCGCTATGTTAATTTTGATAATTACCTCCCTTAACTTCATGAATTTATCCACGGCCAATTCTTCCAACAGGGCACGTGAGGTAGTTCTCAGAAAAGTAATAGGTTCGGAGAGAAGGATACTCATTTTTCAATTTTTAACCGAATCTGTGTTGTTTAGCTTTATTGCTCTTGTCTTCGCATTATTAATTACGGAACTTGCAATGCCCGGGTTTAATAACTATCTGGGTGTTAACCTGCAGTTTAATGTTTTAAAGAATTTACCTGCCGTATTCTCAATAATATTGTTTACCATGGTGCTTGGTTTATCAGCAGGTAGTTATCCGGCGTTTTTTATATCATCGTATGAACCTGTGAAGGTATTGCATGGAATACTAAATAAAGGAGTAAAAAACAGACGGGTAAGGTCAGTATTTGTGATATTTCAGTTTTTTGTTTCGATTCTCATAATAATAGTTTCTCTGATTGTATTTGCACAGGTTGAGCATATGTTAAATAAAGAATTAGGATTTACAAAAGAACGTATTCTTGTTATTCGCAGACCAGATGCTCTTCAGGATCAGATCAATGACTTTAAACTGGAAATTCTTCAACATCCAAATATCGAGTCAGTAACAAATTCAAATTCTATTCCGGGCCGAAAATTTATTGCAACCTCCTATATCGTTGAGGATGATTCAACACGGAAAAATTATATTATGAATCACATTTTTGTTCACCATGATTTCCGTGAAGCATTTGGTCTTCAAATGGTTGAAGGAAGATTTCTTTCTTCTTCAATAACTTCTGATACCGCAGTTTGTGTAATAAATGAAGCTGCTGCTCGCGAATTAAATATGGATAGTATTCTTGGGACACAACTGGAAATGCCTGGATTTGCTGAAGAAAAAGGCAAGAAGTTTAAAATAATAGGGGTTGTACGAAACTTTCATTTTGAAAGTGTCGATAAAGAAATTGAGCCTCTGGTTATTTCTCTAATGCCCGGTAATCAAGAAGGATTCCTAAATGTACGACTAAGTAGCAAGGGTATTGAAAAATCGATTAAATACCTTGAAGAAACCTGGGAAGAATATACCAGTGAATACCCATTTATTTACTTTTTTCTCGATAAAGATTTTGATCAGAATTATCGCTCTGTTATCAGAACAGGTAGAATTCTTTATTTGTTTTCTTTGTTATCAATATTCGTTGCATGTCTGGGTTTGTTCGGACTTGTTTCATTTACTTCCAATCAACGTATTCGAGAAATAGGAATTCGTAAATCAATGGGAGCTACTTTTTATCAGATCATTTATTTACTTTTAAAAGAGACAGTGGTATTATTGCTTATTGCTTCAGCTATTGCCTGGATTGCTGCCTATTTTTTCTCAAGAGTATGGCTCAGAGATTTCTATTCGAAAATTTCAGTTTCTCCAAAATGTTTTATTCTGGCATCGGCAATTGCATTGGTACTCGCGATATTGGTTGTATTGTACCAGTGTTTTACAGCATCACGAAGGAATCCGAGCGAAGCATTAAAAATGGAATAGTTATCATACTCCGCTTTTGTTTGTAGATAATTTTTAAATCCAAAAAAAGAAACGAAGATTGAGTTTTTAGCAACAATCTTCGTTTACCTTTTAAAGGATGATTACTAACATCAGTTCTTTGCTTTTTTGGTGATCAGGGAAGCTATCAACATAAATCCTCCAAATACCAGCATAAAGATCCCTGACCATAAATTGATATTTGAATTGAGAGACAATACGTACATTTCATCACCATTTGTTGCTAAACCAAAAATAGTGAGGATCATGCCAAAAATTGCGAACATCAGTCCGATAGGAAATTTTATATCTAAGCCCATAGTATATTATTTTTACTGTTACCAGAATATGACACTTAAAATAATTGCAATGATACCAATAATCCAGGACAGTGCGACAGGCCTTTGATACCAATTTTTACTGTCGTCAACTATTTTTGGTGTTAGCTGATAAACCAAGCCTTTTAAGTCATCATCGGTTTTAGTTCGCTTAGTCAGATACGAAATGACCAGCGTAACAATGAAAGCGACAGAGAATGCAACGATAGCGATAGCGAAATTTTGAGCCATTTCGCTTGGGAATTCCTTAATGACTGTACCGAACCATCCTCCTTTTACAAGGGTAGTGGCCCCAACAGGAGCTGTCAATCCATGTACAATGGCTGCAGCAGTAGTACCACTGAGCAATCCGTAGAAAGCTCCGTGACCAGTTGTTCTTCTTGAGAACATACCCAGAAGGAAGGCAGCAAAAAGTGGAGCGTTAATGAAAGCAAAAATAAGCTGCAGAAAGTCCATCAGATTATTAAATAGTGCAGCAACATAAGCTGTAAGAATACTTACCAGCACACCAAAAATAGTAGTGAACTGTCCAACCCGCAAATAATGTTTGTCTGATTTGCCGCGAACAATATAACTCTGATAAATATCGTATGTCCAAACAGTATTAAAAGCAGTAACATTACCTGCCATACCGCTCATAAAGGAAGCCATAAGTGCAGTTAGTCCAAGCCCAAGAACCCCCGTCGGTAAGTAACGTTTTAAGAGCATAGGTATTACCATATCGTAATCATAACCTGTACCTTTTAATGGTAAGGAAAACATTTCATCTCCAGAATTAAGCAGAGCAATAGCTATTATGCCCGGAATGATCACAAGGAAGGGGATGAACATTTTCGGAATGGCACCGATAAGGGGAGTTTTGCGTGCAGCACTCATTGAACCGGCAGCCATAGCTCGCTGCACAACAAGGAAGTTGGTGCACCAGTATCCGAATGAGAGTACAAATCCAAGCCCCATCACAATTCCTATCACACCTCCCATTGGATGTGATGAGCTGATATTTGCCCAGGAATGCTGGAAGCCGGCAGTTTCGGAATTTAAAGCCAGTTTTTCTACCATACCATCCCAGCCACCGATATGAATCAATCCAAGAATTACAAGGGGCAGGAAGCCAATTACGATCAGGAAGAATTGCAGTACCTCGTTGTAAATAGCTGATCTTAAACCTCCAAGGTAAGTATAAACAAGCACAATAATTGCTGAAACGAACAGGTAAAGATCAAATTCTGAAAAGGGGCCGATCTCGAAATGAATAGGCAATAATACTTTGGCCAATGTTGCCAGCGCATACATCGAAATACCGGATGCGAAGATGGTCATAATGGCAAAAGAAAAAGCATTAAAGCCTCTGGTTTTTTCATCAAACCGAAGCTTCAGGTATTCCGGCACAGACCGGGCTTTCGAACCATAATAGAAGGGCATCATAAAAATAGCAAGAAAGATCATTGCAGGTATGGCTCCTATCCAGTAAAAATGCACGGTAGCCATACCATACTTGGCACCAGAAGCGGCCATCCCCATTACTTCGAGGGCTCCAAGGTTGGCAGAAATAAAAGCCAGACCTGTGACCCATGCAGGAAGTGAGCGCCCTGCTTCCAAAAAGGCGGTTGCATTGCTCATGTATTTTTTAAGTGCCCAGCCAATTCCAAGCACAAAGACAAAGTAGATGAGCATGATCGCCCAATCTATCCAGGTTAATGAGAAACTTTCCATGTTTTATTATTTTCCGGGTTATACATAGTACTATATTGTCAGGATATAAACTAATAATTTTAGCATCAAAAATAAAGATATTCTTTTTTCGGTTATTACCTTCAGTTTCAATCCACCGTAATTTTATGTTTTCATCTTCTCCAATACAATTGTCAATTTCTACTTCGATGTATAGTGTACATTCGACAGTGACCTGAGCCTAAATGCACTCTGTTCAGCAGTAATATCACGTTGAGGATTAGCAAGCATCTCGTAACCTACCATGAATTTTTTCACTGTGGCTGATCGCAAAAGCGGAGGATAAAAATGCATGTGCAAGTGCCATTCGGGATGCTCTTTTCTATCTGCAGGAGCCTGATGAAATCCCATCGAATAAGGGAATGATGTTTCAAACAGATTATCGTAGCGAACTGTGAGTTGCTTATAGATATCTGCCAGATCTGTTTTTTCTTTATCGCTGAACGATGCAATGTTTTTAACAGGCTGGCGGCAAATAACCATAGCTTCAAATGGCCATACAGCCCAGAAAGGTACAAGGGCAACAAAAGTATCGTTGGTACAGATTATACGTTCTTGTTTTAGGAGTTCAGCTTCAAGGTAAGCAGAGAGAAGGGTACAACCATAATGATCATAGTATTCTGATAAATGCTTTTGCTCTTTAATAATTTCTACCGGCAGACTTTTTTGTGCCCATATCTGGCAGTGTGGGTGAGGATTGCTGCATCCCATGATACTTCCTTTGTTTTCAAAAATCTGTACATGATTTATATAATCTATTTTTCCCAGCTCTTCATATTCCTGTGCCCAATCTTTTATAACCTTCTTTATGTTATCAATAGACATTTGTGGTATAGTAAGGTCATGGCGGGGCGAGAAACAGATTACTTTACAAAGGCCTTGCTCTGATTCAGCCAGGAAAAGTCCGTTTTCATCCATTCGTCCGGTAGGGGTGTCGGAAAGCAGACTGCTAAAGTCGTTGGTAAAGACAAAAGTATCTTTGTAATCGGGGTTTTTCTTACCACCGGCACGGATATTTCCCGGGCATAGATAGCAATCGGGATCGTAACGAGGAAGTTCTTCGTCTTCTTTTTTCTCAACCTGACCCTGCCATGGGCGATTTGCTCTGTGAGGTGAAACCAGAACCCACTCGCCGGTAAGAGGATTATATCTTCTGTGAGGGTGATCTTCGAGCTTGAAGACATTCATAATATTTCTGTTTTTAAGGATTCAATTTCCTTGCGCCATCAGCAATTATCACCCTGTAGATTTCTGTCATGTTACCTGTTCTCTTTGAGTACTCTTTTTCAATTGTTGAAATAAATTTTTCAGCTCCTCCTTTCCTGATTATATTGATGGTGCAACCGCCAAAACCACCTCCCATCATTCTGGCACCTAAAACATCGGAGTTTTCTCTCGCAATATCAACCAGAACATCCAGTTCATGGCAGCTTACAAGGTATTCTTTGCTCAACCCGTTGTGTGTTTCGTACATAAGTTTCCCAAAAGTAATAAAGTCATTTTTTAACAGAGACTGACAAGCCTTTTCTACCCGTATAATTTCATGAATTACATAGTGACAACGCTGGTAAACATTTTCTTCCATTTTGTTTTTTACCACATCAAGCATTTCCGGACTGGCATCACGCAGGGAATTGATCTGCGGGTATTTTTCTTTTACTATAGCGACTCCTTTTTCACATTCATTACGTCGAATATTATACTCCGAAGAGGCCAGGGAATGTTGAACTTTTGTATCGCAAAGAATAATATCTGCTTGGTCGTTGGTTAGGGGATAGTATTCATGGTCCAGACTTCGGCAATCAAGCTTCATAACATGTCCCTCTTTGCCATACGTGCTGGCAAATTGATCCATAATACCACACATTACACCTGCATATTCATGTTCAGCTTTTTGAGCCATAAAGATCAGTTCCGACTTATCAATTCCATAATTGAACTGATCGTTAAGACAATATGCAAAGCCGCATTCCAGGGCAGCCGATGAAGACAAACCTGCACCAAGTGGAATATCTCCCCCAAATACACAATCAATCCCTCCCGGTTTTAATCCTCTTTTTTGAAATTGCGCAGTTACTCCTATCAGGTAATTTGCCCAATGAGTTTCGACCTTTTTTAATTCATCGGTACCAATCTCAAAAAACTCATCATAGTCATAAGAAAAAAGGCGAAGCTTATTCAAAT
Organism: Bacteroidales bacterium; assembly: GCA_030626465.1. Classification (GTDB taxonomy): domain Bacteria; phylum Bacteroidota; class Bacteroidia; order Bacteroidales; family UBA10428; genus UBA10428. The sequence continues at coordinate 1,677 of DAOUOU010000025.1, read as the reverse complement.
CATTTTTTGAAGCGGCATAATAAATTGCTTTATCGATTGCTGCCGGTAATACAAAACCGTCATTGTAATCGGTATGTTCGCCTATGAGGTTAATTCTTCCCGGAGCTTTGTAAAAATCAGGCTGCGATTGAAACTGTTCTTCATACTTTTCTTTTAGCGCTTGAATTATTGGGTTGTTGTCTAACATAATTGAGTATTAAATAATGTGGGAGATTAATTTGACTGGCGGTAAATATAAATGAAAATTGTAAAAGAAATGAGGCCAAATCGATCTAAATAGTAGCTCAAATCTTACCTGAAGACAATGCTGATCTGAAAAGGGAGTTACAGAACATATGATAACATCTTGCTTTATAGAAAGATATATCTCTGGTACTGGATTCTGCCACTCATGGATTTGGGAATTAGCTGCTTATAAGGGTAAGGTTAACGGCAGGCAGGTTTATTTCCAGCTTTGGTTTATTCTGCTTGCTCTACAGAGAAATTATCAGGCAATATGCTGAGATAAAATGGTGTACAACACCTGTTTTGAGATAGGTTTGGAAATATAGTCAGTGAACCCGGCTTCAAGAATTCTAAACCTGTCTTCAGACATTGCATAAGCAGTTTGAGCAATAATAGGTGCATCGGGCAATAATTTCCTCAGCTTGTCAATTGCTTGATAACCGTCGAGATTGGGCATCTTAATGTCAAGCAGAATCAGATCAAATTTCTGTTTTTTTCCTAATTCAATAGCCTCCAATCCATCACGGGCATGAAAGATTATTGCCCCGGTTTTTACCAGATACGATTTAAGCAACTGGAAATTCGATTCGTCATCCTCTGCTATTAAAATAGTCTTATTATTCAGACGCAGAGTAAATTTTTCCTGTTTTGATAAATCTTTCAATTTACTTTTTACTCCATACACAACCTTTGGCAAACTAAAGAAAAAGGTAGATCCTTTATCCTTCTCAGATTCAAGCCAGATCTTACCATTTAGCATTCTGGTTAGTGCATTACAAATACTTAAACCAATTCCTGTTCCCCTGTGAAATTTAGATTCATCCAGCTTTTCAAAACGATTAAAAATTTTAGAATGATCCTCTTTTGCTATGCCACGTCCTGTATCCTCAACATAGAACTTTATATCATGATCTTCTATTTTGTAACCAAATTTAACATGCCCCTTTTGGGTATATTTGGAAGCATTGCTGATAAGATTAATTAATATCTGTCTGACTCTCAGTTTATCGCAATATAAGTTAAGCAATTTGTTCGAGGAATCAGACTTATCAAAGATAAGTTTAATGTTACTCTTTCCATCAACTCTAAGTTTTTCACTAAATGTGGCATAGATGTCCTCCAGCATTTTATGAAGGTTAAATACTTCTTTGTTTATTGTCAACTGACCTGCTTCAATAATTGAGATATCAATGATATCATTGATCAATTTCAGCAAGATAGAGATATTGGTATTTATTATGTGCATATAGTCTTCACGCGATCTTGAATCAAGATCTCCTTCAGAGATTAACGTTGCAAAACCAGAGATAGCGTTAAGCGGAGTCCTGATTTCATGGCTCATATTGGCCAAAAACTCTGATTTAAGACGATTAGCTTGTCGAGTTTTCTCGGTCTCTGTCTCTAGCTGCAAATTCGCTATTCTTAACTCTTCGGCATACTGTCTTGTTTTTC
>DAOUOU010000156.1 GCA_030626465.1 Bacteroidales bacterium | reverse complement strand
CCCTATCAATCATCTTGAGTTTTTTCCTGGTAACAGCCTCACCATAAGGAATGCGGGTTGCCAGACAGGCAAGCGCATCTTTATCCCATGTCGGAAGTTCATAATACCTGCTTAACTCACGGATCTCTTCCTTAGTCAGTTTTGCTTCCTGCAGTGGGCTTCGAACTCCTTTTTCCTTTAATGCTTTGGCTCCTGGACGAAAATCGCTTTGATCATCATGGTTAGATCCGTCAGCTACAACCGATACTCCATGATCCCCTGCGATTTCTTTAATTTTACTGAAAATCATTGTTTTGCAATAATAGCATCTGTTTGGTGGATTGGATCTGAATGCATCATGCTTCAGCTCATCTATCTTTAGAGTAATCAGACGCACACCAAGCTGTTTTGCAAATTTCAGAACTTCTTTTTTTTCTCTTTCAGGTTGAAGAGGAGACTCAGCATAAACAGCAATTACATGGTTTCCAAGAACATTGTAAGCTATTTTTAGCAGGAGTGTGCTGTCCACTCCTCCTGAGTATGCAATAGCAACACTTTCTGTTTCTTTCAACAGATCCTCCACTCTTTTTAGTTTCGTTTTCAGCTTTTCTGACAACTCTACATGTCTGCTATTATTCAATGAATTCATCGACTTACAATCTTTTACGTAGTATTACTTTCAAATCCTCAGCATTCAAAGGAACCGGGTGATTCTTTATTCCGGTCAGTTTGATAATTGCTTCAAAATCTTTTTCTTCAACACCATAATTTCTTAACCGGGGAATATGCATCTCTTCAACAAAATTATCGATAACATCAAGCAAAATATCAATATAATAATCATTGTCCTTTTCATCAGACCGTGTGAAAAGCTTTCCTACGTATGCGTATTTCTTTAGAAATGAGCTTTCCGGTATTTCCTTCCTGAGTTTTGCAACTGTGATCCTGTTTACAACACCCATAAGTCCGCCACAAACAACTCCATGAGGTATAGGAAACAGACTTCCCAAAGGTTGTGCAAACCCGTGGATCACTCCTAAACCGGCATTAGACAGTGTTATGCCCGAGATCAAAGCAGCGTAGGCCATATCAGTCCTTGCCTGAAGATCAGTTCTGTCTTCGTAAACTTTTTTAAGCGAGCGGGCAATACAAACCAGACCCGAAAAAGCCAGAGCATCAGTCATTGCATTTGCCTTTGACGAAACATACGATTCCATCAGTTGTGTAAAAGCATCCATACCACTGGTGGCAGTTATACTTTCAGAACATTTCATGCAAAGCTCAGGATCAACAAGCGCAACATCAGGAACATAATTATCATGTCGTAATGATTTTTTAAAACCTTTCTTTCCAGACTCGGAAATTACTGCATTCTTTGTCGCTTCGCTTCCCGTTCCCGATGTTGTCGGAACAGCAATAAGTGGTAATCTCATGCCAGAGGGTTGCCGTGTACCAACCCCTTCCAGAAAATCCTTCACACCTCCCTCCTCTTTGAGCATGGCAGCAATGGCTTTGCCAGCGTCCATTACACTTCCTCCTCCGACAGCTACCACTACATTAATTCTTTTTGTTTTGAATTCATTAACAGCCGTATCAATGGTTACCGGCGAAGGTTCACCACTTACAGGATACCGGTAATACCTTATCTTTGCATCAGTCAGCGATTTTTCAATTTTGCTTTTAATGGCTGAGGATGCAAAGGATTTGCCTCCTGTGACCAATAGAACATTTGATCCAAAAATGGAAATGTGTTTTCCCAAATTGGAACTCCCACCCACACCAAAGAGAATCTGAGGAATCCTTGCAAATGAAAATGATGAAACAGGATCTACCATTTTGACCTTTCTTGCGGACAGATGATTATATGCTTCGCTCCTTCTCTGGGCCTGGCCATCCAATCGGCCACTGTCTCGCGCCAGATCTTATAATGAGCTGTATCTTTGTGTGCTTTTGATGCTTCTTCGCTTTCGTACGCTTCATACAGAACAAATTTTGCCGGATCTTGTGCATCCTGAAGAAGGTCGAACCGTAAATTACCTGTCTCTTTAACTGACTCCAGATGATTGGCTTTGCATGCTTCTACAAAATCATTTAAATTTTCGGGTTTTACCCAAACATGAACAAAAGTAACGATCATGTGCTTTGAATTTTGGTTAGATGCAATATTATAAATTATAACCTTAAATATAAGGAAAGAGGAAACGGGCAGGCATTGCCTATCTTCCCCTGATAAAATTAAATCCGGAGTAAAGGAATATGGAGGTAATCAGTATACCAAAGAAGATGGCACTGAGTATCACAAAATAGGCAGAAAAAAAATCTGTTCTTTCATCCACTTCGTAAAGAAAGATGTCAGAGATTGAACGCACGATAAGAAATATTCCGATAGTCAGGAACAGAATGTGAAAAACTACATATAAAATCCTTGCAATCAGAGATTTCTGCAATACCTCTTCGAGGGTATACCGTTCAGCCAGATTTTTTTTTATTCCTTTAAAATTAAAAGGATAGGAATCCTGAGATTTTCTTGCCTGCGTACGTACGACTACCTTTTTTCTGTAATAATCGATGTCCTCTTTGCTGTATGGATGATCCAATAAGTACTGATAAGCATTCTGAAGGATAATAAAATACTGATGGGCCTTATCTGATTCATTGATATCAGGATGCACTTCTTTGGCCGATTTTCTGAAAGCTGATTTGATTTCATCAACATCAGAACCAGGTTCCACACCTAATATTTTGCAACATACGAAGTACAATTTTTATCAAATTACTGGTTTATAAGATTGCCATTCAATACAATAAAGATAGTTAAGAAAATCACCTTTTAAAAATATAATTCAGGATTACATTCGAATGTAATGGATAATACTGTAATCTCACAATACTTTTAAATAACCTGATACCTATTGTTCATTCCCTGGGTTCAACATAATGGTTCCCGAACGATGTTTATTGTATTTCGTGCCATGGAATGTCTCCACAGAAATATTGCTGGCAGCTGGCGCGATCCTGTTTTTAATTCCCTGTTAAAATATTTTTTCTCAAAGAGGCTTTCAATTTAGTTCACAGGATAATAAACCTGCAATTCCCATTTGGTGGTATCGGGCTCGCTGGAGGGGTCGGTCAGGTATACTTCCCAGAGGGCACCTGCAACCTGCAGGTTGTTCTCTTTCATGTAGGCATCAAGTGTCAGCCATGGTTTTTCACTTCCGTAAACTCCCAGGTGAGCGATCATGGCAACATGCCCTCCCGGAAGCTCCAGATACTTGTATTCCTTCCACCCCCAGGTCTTCTTTTCGATGGGAAAGCCACAGGCAAATTTTGTCAATCCTTTTGGATTCCGAGTGTAATACATCGTGAAGGGGGCACCTGCAGGTGTCAGCTCTCTTCGTTCCAGGTATCGAGCTAATTTGCCGAATATTTCAGTCATTTTCGCATGCATTTCCTTTTGGTCTGCAGAATCAATAATGGCTAACGCGGGCTGCTTCTCAAGAGTCAATAATGAAACCTCCGAGACCCTGCTTAAACGTAACTCCTCGCTTAGCTTTTTGAGGTTTTTCAGGCCGGTAGTTAAACTGTTCAAAATATTTTTCTTAAACAATACCATGAAATACCTCTCGAAATATTCCATATCCGTATTATTAAAAGCCCAGGTAACCTTAGTCAATTTCTTTCCGTTCTCAAATTTCCAGGAGCCGGTTGCATCACCCTGCTCCCCAAAATCAATATAAGTTTGAATAGATTTGTTTGGAACACTTTCCTTTATCAACTGGTTTCCTGATCCCGATTTTTCACTGGTCCAGCTATACGAAGCACCAGTGCCTGCTGTCTGTTCATTGTATGTATACTTCAGAGTTGAATCAACTTCCAGCCAGGGCGACCATCTTTCCCAGTTCCGAAAATCATTTACCTGATCAAATACTATTTCAGGTGAAGCACCAATTGTGATTGATGATTCAATATGAGCGTCTTTAGGTAGAAATATACCGGTAAGGAATATCAGAATTACCAGTACCAGAAGAAAATAAAGAAACTTAAGCAGAGCTTTCATACGATGAGTTTTTGATGTTGCTATATTCTGGTTTGAATCACTAAATTAGAAAAATTCCAAATAGTCGTTAATTTTATTGTTTGTATTACTTTGATCAATTATCGATGTTTGTATGCAAAAGATATAAATGAGAGCAGCAATTATAAATAAGTTCGGAGCTCCTGATGTTTTTGATATGGATGATATTCCCGAACCTTCAATCGGGGAGCAGGAACTGCTAATCGAGGTTGTCACAGGAAGTGTTAATCCTGTTGATTATAAACAGAGAAAAGGAAACCATAAGTTTATTTTTGGTTCCGGCTTTCCAATTGTGTTGGGATATGATGTAGCCGGAATAGTAGTTGCAACAGGCAGAAATGTTCGGCAATTCAAAGCAGGGGACAGAGTATGTGGCGTGCTTAGCAACAAATATGGAGGTGGATTAGCGGAATATGCAAAAGGAGCTGAAAAATGCTTTGCCAGAGTTCCTGAGAATGTTGACTTATACAGATCAGCAGCTTTGCCTCTTGCAGGACTGACAGCTTTGCAGGCTCTACGGGATAAAGCCAAAATAAAAAAGAATAATAAGGTTTTAATCCTTGGGGCTGCCGGTGGAGTTGGCACTTTTGCCACCCAGATTGCTTCTTTTTTTAAGGCAGAGATCTACGCTGTCGCCAGTGAAAGACACAGATCATTCATTAATCGCCTGGCTAAAGTCAATTTTATTGATTACACCCAAACAAACATTCTCAGACTCGGGCAAAAATTTAACATCGTGTTCGATACGGTTGGAAAGTATGATTTTCTGAAGGTCAGGCATTTGCTTATGCCCGGGAGTATTTATATCAATACTCTTCCCCGGCCAAAGATACTTGCACACAAGTTTGTGAGCCTGTTCACAAGAGGGAAAAAAGTCAAAACGCTCTTGATGAAGCATGACAGGGAAGACCTCGAAATGCTTGTGAGATGGGTAGCTGATGGAAAACTAAAAATCTTCATAGACAAAGAATTCCCGTTAGATAAAGTAGGAGACGCTCACAGGTATATCGAAGAAGGGCATACGGAAGGCAAAATATTGATTAGATACAAATGATTAGTTCATTATCTCAATAGCAAATTGTTTAGTATGGCCAGAAGAAGAAAACCGTCAAAATATAAAAGAACAAAGAAATTCATTTTTAAATGGATCACTTATTTGTTTCTTTGTGGAATCGGGCTTATGCTCCTGTTGTATTTCTCAATTTATATTGGAGTGTTTGGCTCCATCCCAAAAGAGAAAGATCTTAGCCAGGTAAGCAATTATACTGCTTCAGAAGTGTTTTCTACCGATAATTTCCTGCTTGGAAGGTATTACGTTGAAAATCGTACCAATACAGCTATTGAAGAAGTTCCGGAGTTCTTTCTGAATGCACTTATTGCCACCGAAGATGCTCGATTTTATAAACACCATGGAGTGGATTCGAGAAGTACCTTGCGTGTATTGGTTAAATCCATTCTTTTGTTTAATAAAAGTTCGGGAGGAGGAAGTACTATCACCCAGCAACTTGCCAAGAACCTATATCCTAGAAGGCCATTGGGCATACTTACCCTTCCCGTGGCAAAAGTCAAAGAAATAATTATTGCGAAGCGTTTGGAAAAGGTATATACCAAAAGTGGAATTCTTCAATTGTACCTGAACACTGTTCCTTTCGGAGAAAATACCTATGGGATTGAAACTGCAGCACTGGTATTTTTTGACAAAAAAACCTCCGAGTTACAACCACAGGAATCTGCTATGCTCGCAGGTATGCTGAAAGCCAACACAAGTTACAATCCCAGGAACAATTACGAAGCCGCCTCGTCTCGCCGTAATGTTGTTCTGAATCAAATGGTTAAGTATAACTACATCTCTTCGAAAGAGGCCGAAGTCCTGAAACAAAAGCCAATAAAAGTATACTACCATCCTCTTCAGCATGATGAGGGTCCGGCACCCTATTTCAGGGAATTTCTAAGACAAGAGCTTAAAAAATGGTCGAATGAAAACCCGAAAGCAGACGGATCAAAATACGATATTTATACCGATGGCTTAAAGATCTATACTACCATTGATTATCGATTGCAGTCGTATGCAGAAAGTGCTGTTTCAAAGCATATGTCCGGACTTCAGAGAGATTTTGATGCTCACTGGAAAGGTCGTGAACCCTGGAAGAAAAATCCTAAAATGGCCAGCAAAGAAATAACTGAGAGCAAGTATTATCAATCTCTCGCCTCAAAAAAAATAAGTGATCAGGAAATTCAAGATGCATTGAATACTCCTGTGGATGCAAAAATATTTACCTGGGAAGGTGAAAGAAATGTGCATATATCACCTCTTGATTCTGTTCTCCATCATTTTGCCATGTTACAAACGGGGGTCATTTCAATAGAGAGCAAAACCGGTTTTGTAAAGGTCTGGGTGGGAGGTATCAATTATAAGTATTTCAAATTCGATCATGTTACTTCCCGTCGTCAGGCAGGTTCAACCTTCAAACCCGTTGTATATACCGCTGCCCTG
>DAOUOU010000203.1 GCA_030626465.1 Bacteroidales bacterium | reverse complement strand
CAGAAGTTTTAAAAGTGTAGTCTTTCCGCTTCCACTCGTTCCGACAATGGCTGTTATTTTATTCTTTGGAACTTTAAGATTTATGTTTTTAAGCACAAAGGGAGATCGGGGACCCTCGTACTGAAAAGAGAGATTTTGTGTGGTAATATCCTGATCCTGTTCAATCTGTGTTACGAGATAACTCTTATCGATCTCTTCATCTTCTTTACTGTGGATCTCTGCTAAACGTTCCAGACTGATACGAGCATCCTGTGTTGTATGGAAAAAATCAATCATTTGATCTATTGGCCCGGATAATTGTCCGATGACATAAGATATGGCTACCATGGCACCAAAGGTAAGTTGTCCGCTTAACACCAGCAGGGCTGTGTAAAAAATTATCAGGACGTCTTTATATTCGTTAAAAATTAGTGCACCGGCTCTTTGTTTTTGTTGAAGAGTGAGACTTTTCACGTTTATCCTGAACAGTTTCGCCTGAATATTTTCCCATTCCCATCGTTTTCTCCTTTCACAATTATTCAGTTTGATCTCATGCATTCCTGTAAGCAGCTGGATAATAGTACTTTGATTACTGGATAATTGAGCGAATTTTCGATTGTCAAGTTCTTTCCTGCGTTTCATGAATTGTAATGTCCAAAGCAGGTAAAATACACTTCCTGCAAGAAATACCAGGAAAATCTTCATACTAAAGATTGCCAGAACAATACCCATTAATGTAATTGTAAAAGTCGAATGAAATAATCCTATCGTTGTGCTGGTAAGGAAAACTTCTATTCTTCTATGATCTGCAATACGCTGAATAAGATCTCCCCTGTTTTTGCTATCGAAAAATGACATGGGCAATTTCATAAGCTTGATAAGAAAATCAGAAACCAGGTAAATATTGATTCTTGAACCCAAATGAAGTATGATCCAGTTTCGTATAAACTCAACCGAGAATCGACTGGTAACAAGTATTAATTGAGCCAGTAAAATTGTAAAAATCAGGGATCGATTCGGAATAATAATACCTTTATCGACAATCGTTTGAAATAGAAATGGGAATATTACCTGAATGACTGATCCCAGAATTACTCCCAGAATAATCTGAATGATCAATGCTTTATATCCCCTGAGATATTTTACCAGAAAACCAAGTTTGCTACGATCTATACCTTCATCTTCGGCCTTGAAGAATTCGGGAGTTGGTTCAAGTTGTAAGCATATTCCTACCTCTTCATCATCCTCTATTGTAGATGCCCAGTTGTTTATGAATTCTTTTTCATTGTATACAATTTTTCCAAATGCCGGATCGGCCACATAGACCTTCCCTTTTTTGATCTGATACACAAGAACAAAGTGTTCCTGCTTCCAGTGAACCACACAGGGATGTATCACATCATTTTTTAATTGATCGAATGATATTTTTAAGCCTTTTGAACGGAATCCGATTTCTTCAGCTGCCTCGCTTATGCCAAGTAATGACACGCCATCACGCGAAATGAAGCTTTTTTCCCTGAGTGATTCAAGTGTGTAATGTTTCCCATAATACCTGGCAATCATCCTTAAACATGCAGGACCACAATCGTTGACATCATGCTGTATAAAAACAGGGAATTTACTCATTTATAATTATTGAGAACTTTACAGCACGAATCTAAAAGCTTTTATTTAAAAAATCCAGATTTTTTAGATTATTCTATAACGCAACCGAATTGCGGATTTTCTGTTTTATTGCATGGTTTTTTGAATTTTGGACTTCTTTTGTTTTGGAGTTATTCTTTATAACCAAAGGTTTGTAAGGTATTGTGAAATAAAAGGTAGTTCCTTTCATTTCTTTCGATTCATACCAGATATTACCATTCATTAATTCAACCAGTTTTTTCGATAAGCTCAATCCTAAACCCAATCCTTCATGTGAACTATCCGATTCATCAATTTTTGTGAAATTATTAAAAATAACTTTTCCTTTACCTTCCAGTCCACCTATGCCTGTATCACTAACAAAAAATTCGATCTCATCGCTATTCAAAGTGTAGCCAAATTCAATTACACCTTTCTCAGTAAATTTAAATGCATTGGAAATAAGGTTTGTAAGTATCTGAGTTAGTCTGTATGAGTCACAGCTTATATTCAATTCCTTAACGCGATCAGGTTTTGAAATAAGAAATGCTATGTTTTTATCTCCTATGTGTTTCTGTACTGAAAAATACGTATGAACCTCATCCAGCAAATCATTCAGAGAACAATCACTATAAGCTATTTTCATTAATCCTGCTTCAATAATTGAAGCCTCGATAATATTATCCATTTTGCGCAGAAAATCTTTGCTGCTTTCCCTGATGTGATTGATGTATTGTTTTTTCTCCTGGTAATCCAGACTGTTCAGTTCTATTAAATCTGAAAAGCCGACAATTGCATTCAGGGGAGTTCGGATTTCATGGTACAGATTTCTTAAGAATAATGATTTAGCTTTTTCAACACAGTTCGTTTTTTCTTCCAATAGTTTTTCTAATAATTCAACTCTTTTCTTCAGGTATTCAGACTCAACAACGTTTCCACTTTGCCTGGCCCTTCTTTTCGACTTTATAAATCGATTTCTAAACATGTTATTAATGACCCCCCGATATTTCATAAGAAAAGATTTACGATTTCAATTTTTGCAGGAAAAATACAATCATAAATAAAAGAACAGGTCCGGGAACCACCCCGGTCCTGTAGTAATTTACCCCGTAAATGAAAATTTTATCACTATTTCAGTTTGTTTAGTATCTTTTTTGCATCTTTTGAATAGTAGCTCTTATGATCTGCGATATTTGCAAACACTTCTTTTGCTTTCGTATCATCCTCTGTTAGCAAATAACACAAACCTAAATACCATTCAGCTGACTCAATAAAGGCATTTGACTTATGGTCAATTATTTTTCTGAACCTGATATTAGCTTCATTGTATTGCTTTACTTCCATGTGTGAAATACCGGAGTAAAGATTCAATCCGATCCTGGACTCATCTTCTTCCAGTATTTTTTCGAACAATCCTATAGCTTCTTCAAATCTTTTGCTTTCATAAAGCATCATAGCAGTCCTTAAGTCGTTGCTGACTTCATTTCCGGAAGTTCTGAAACTCATACCGACCTCAGCTGGCTTAAAATATTGAGCATATAGTTCGGAAGATGAGGTATTATCAATTTGTCTGACAAACAGTAAAGCGAATGCCAACATCAAAACGGCAATACCGGCAACTATGCTCATGGCCTTTTTAACAGGTTTTGAAATCCTGATCTTTGTTGTCCATGGATTATAAAGCTGCTCATGTATAAGCTCAAGTTGTTCCTTCAAAGCAAAAGTCTCCCGATCGGAAATAGCCGCATGAAGACTTTTCTGCAATTTCACTTCGTTTTGCAGTTCCAGATTACCCTCAAGTTCTTTTTCGAACCAGACATGTTCTTCGCTGCTCATAACGTTATCGAGGTATCTATCAACATACCGTGAATAATTCATTTCCTGTTTCATAATAAACAATTTGATTTACAATACACCATTATTATATCAAGTACTGTTAGCAGTACAAATTTTTTCCATTTGCATCCAGGTCACAGGTCATGTATTCAACCTGTGCATGATGATACACACTATAAAAACACCAAAAGTTTTTAATCCTAATCACACGTTACTTTTCATACAACCCGGTATTTTTACCGGTAGATATTGCATAATAAACCTCACTGCTTAGCAAAGCAATTCATTTTAAGCTGGTATTCAACGCGAATACTTCCGTATACTATTTGGTTGGATTTAGCAACCAAATAAAGTTCAATTTCTTAAGAGAAAAGGTGGCGAGATACAAAAATGCAAGAATTGGGAAAGGAATTGAAGTTATGTGCCGTTAAAACCATTTTCTATCCCGCCATTAATCCTCCTCTTTTAGTTGAGAAAACAACCAAGTTTATTTATATTTTTATAAAAGTTCCGGAGGAGGATCACTTATTTTTCCGCCCCCTCTAATCATCAACATATCTTCTATTGCTAATTCGCAATGTAACAAATTGTTCTTTGTTTCTTTTTCTTCTACAAATTGTGTTTTCATTTTTTTCAGTATTACGGGGTTTTGAGGTAATATTTTCGGGTTGCTTAGTTTTTCATAAATAAGTTCCACTTCCACAAGAAATGTCACCGCCATTTTACAACTTTTTTACGTTTTTTTAGTAAGAAAATCATAATATTTTAAAAATCAGTATATTACAATCTTTAATTTTTTACCTAATTTTCCTATTTTAGTTGCCGTGAGACCTGTTTATATGATTTCATTCAAAACAATAGCATTTCTGACCATTTTTATTTTACTAAATGGTAACCTGATAAAAGCAGGTGATACTATTCTTTCATCAAATGCAATGTTGGAGAAACAAATGGATTCTATCAGGTTTCTAAAAGATAGTGCAAGGTATCATCTGAGTATCGGTGATTTTAAAAAGTCACTTTATTATGTGCAAGCAAGCCATAT
>DAOUOU010000139.1 GCA_030626465.1 Bacteroidales bacterium | reverse complement strand
TCATTGAATAAAACATTTCATGATTTTCGGGAGTTACAAAATCGGTGGCGTGAAATAGGTCCGGTTCCACAGCAAAACTTAAAAGATTTATGGGAATCTTACCATTACCAGGTTGAGGCTTTTTACGACTATATTAAAATCAATAAAGAGCTTCGTGATCTGGATCTGAAGAAAAATCTCGAAGCTAAGATAAGTTTATGTGAAACTGCCGAAGAACTTCTGTTGGAACCTTCCGTTGTCGAAGCATTTCGTCGTTTGCAAAAGCTTCATGACCAGTGGCGTGAAATTGGACCGGCACCTATTGATAAACGATCTGAAATCTGGGAGCGATTCAAAGAAGCTACATCTAAAATTAACCGAAAACACCAGGAATATTTTGTTAATCTCAAGCAAGAGCAAAAGAAGAATTATGAGGAGAAACTCCTGCTTTGCGAAAAAGCAGAAGAAATAGCTACATACGAATTAAGGAATCATAAAGATTGGGATGTGAGATCTAAGCAACTGGTGGAGCTACAGAAGGTATGGAAAACAATAGGTTTTGCCCCAAAGAAATATAATACACAGGTTTATGAAAGATTCCGCAAAGCATGCGATGAGTTCTTTGAAAAAAAGCGTGAATACTATTCACAGAACCGTGAGGAGCAACAGAACAATCTGCAGCTGAAAACCGAATTATGTATGCAGGCCGAAGGACTTCAAAACAGTACTGACTGGAAGAAGACTACTGATGAATTGATTTCCCTTCAAAAGAAGTGGAAAGAGATAGGACCAGTACCTATTAAACAATCGGATAAAATCTGGAAACGATTCAGAGCAGCTTGTGATACATTCTTTAATAGCAAATCACAATTTTATTCACAGATAGATACAAGGTACGAGGATAATCTTGAAAAGAAAAACAGTCTGATCAAAGAAATTGAAGACTTTGAGCCATCAAATGATGTAGAGAAGAACCTTGACTATTTGAAAGTATTTCAACGCAACTGGTCAGAAATTGGCTATGTTCCTTTAAAGAACAAGAATGATATTCAGGAGAGGTATAGGCAGGCGATTAATTCAAAATTTGACCAGCTAAAGCTGGATGATAATAAAAAGGTTCTCCTTAAATTTCGTAGCCGTATTGAGAACATTGCAGGTAAACCAAACTCGCAGAGTAGGATGCGGATAGAACGTGAGAAATGTTTTAACAAACTGAAACAACTTGAGAACGATATTTCACTCTGGGAAAACAACATAGGATTTTTTGCTGATTCTGAAAATGCTGAATCAATGATCACGGATGTGAACAATAAAATTGAGAACGCCAAAAGAAAAATAGAGCAATTGAAAGGTAAAATTCGAATTCTTGATGAGTTCGAATAATACCTTAAATCCGCAAATTAAATCTATTACAAAGCTGAACTGCGCGCCATTGTTGGGAAGGCTCAGTCAGAGTTTCTCACCGTAACCGGTGCTACGCCTGTGATACTCTTTCCTGCGCTACACCAACACTGACGCACATTTCAACTTTTCATTACGAAGTAACCTGCGGATTTAAGGTAATACAATTTCGTTTGATGAATGACTTGTTGTTTAGAAAGCCTCTGAGACGTACAAAACCAGAGGTTTTAAATTTCTACCATAGAAAATTCAGGCTTTGGGATTAATTATTTACTTTTGCGCAAACATTTAAAATATCAGGTTTGGTGAAAACCAAATATATATTTGTTACCGGAGGTGTTACATCTTCGCTGGGGAAAGGTATTATTTCAGCATCATTGGGTAAACTATTACAAGCAAGAGGCTTTAAGGTATCTATCCAGAAACTTGATCCATACATCAATGTTGATCCGGGTACTCTTAATCCTTATGAACATGGTGAATGTTATGTTACCGAAGATGGAGCAGAAACAGACCTTGACCTGGGACATTATGAGCGTTTTCTTAGTGTATCAACCTCACAGGCCAACAACGTTACAACCGGTCGTGTATACCAATCTGTCATTAACAAAGAGAGGAGAGGTGACTATTTGGGAAAAACTGTTCAGGTAATTCCTCACATTACCGACGAGATAAAGAGAAGGATACTGATGCTTGGCAGAAAGCAAAAACTTGATATGGTGATCACTGAAATCGGAGGAACTGTCGGTGATATTGAATCCTTACCCTATATTGAAGCAGTACGCCAGTTAAAATGGGAACTAGGTCCAAGCAATGTACTTTATATTCATCTAACGCTTGTACCTTTTCTTTCAGCCACCGGTGAATTAAAGACCAAACCCACGCAGCACTCTGTAAAAGAATTACTGGAAAATGGTATTCAACCTGACATACTTGTGCTGAGAACCGAACATGAATTGAATATGGATTTGCGTCGGAAAGTGGCATCGTTTTGTAACGTTAATCTTGAATCGGTTATACAATCAATAAATGTATCAACAATATATGAGGTACCCCTCTTGATGCAGAAGGAAAAACTTGATATATCGGTACTACAGAAATTAAATATACCTGCAAAAAACAAACCTGGTCTTGAGCTCTGGAAAGAGTTTTTAAAAAAGCTGAAGAAACCAAGATACAAGGTTCGGGTTGCTTTGGTTGGTAAGTATGTTGAATTGGCCGATTCATATAAATCAATCAATGAGTCGTTTATTCATGCAGGTGCAGTAAATGACTGTGCTGTCGAAGTTAAATATGTTCATTCTGAAGAGATTTTCGAAGACAATCTGGATGAATGCTTTGAGGATATAAAGGGCATTCTGGTTGCTCCGGGATTTGGAGATCGGGGAATTGACGGAAAGATACTTGCTGCCAAATATGCACGGGAAAAAGATATTCCTTTTTTTGGAATTTGTCTTGGCCTGCAATGTGCGGTTGTAGAATTTGCGAGAAATGTTCTTGGTTTTGAAAAGGCTCACTCTACTGAGATGGAGAGAAAGACTCCCTACCCGGTGATAGACTTGATGGAAGAACAAAAAGGAATATTAGAAAAGGGAGGAACTATGCGTTTGGGGGCTTATCCATGCAGAGTCAAAAAAGACACGAAAACATTTGCGGCATACAATAAAGACAAGGTTTCCGAACGACATCGTCATCGATATGAATTCAATAACAAATACCTTCATGCATTTGAAAAAGCAGGTATGATAGCAACTGGAATTAATCCGCAAACCAATCTTGTAGAAATAATGGAGATCAGATCAAATAAATGGTTCGTGGGAGTTCAGTTTCATCCTGAATACAGAAGTACAGTTATTAATCCACATCCTCTTTTTGTCAACTTCATTAAAGCTACAATTTCATAACACAATAGAAATTTCATACACAATAAAATGGACAGAAATACAATTATAGGGATGCTTGTTATTGCGGGGATATTTATTGTCTGGAGCTTGGTCAATAAACCAAGTGTCGAAGAGCAGAAGAGACAACAAGAAGAGCTGAAAAGACAGCAATACGTGGAAGATTCAACTGCAATCGCACGACAAATAGAAGAGCAACAGAAGAAAGAGCAAGCTTTAAAAGAGGACTCAGAGACACTTGGTATACAAACAGTTGATGCTCAGGAGAGAGGAATTTCCGAAAGGCCTAAAGAGTATTCCTCATTCGATACAATGGAATATCGCACTTTTGTTCTTGAAAATGATCTTATCAGATTACATATTTCTGAAAGGGGGGGTAGAATAAGCTCGGTTGAATTAAAAGAATATCAGACGCATGATTCCCTTCCTTTGATTTTGTTTGATAGTGATTCGAGTATGTTCGGTATTAGTTTTTACCTGAATAACAGGCATATCAATACAAACGATCTTTTTTTCAGGTTGCTTTCCGAAAAGAAATCCGTGCTTGTAAGAGACTATCCGGAGAGTTTCGCATTTAGATATGAAGCCGGAGATAATGGCTATGTTGAATACCGCTATACATTGGCACCCGGAAGCTACCAGGTTGATCTTGATATTAAATTCAGTGAAATGAGTCAACTTACCACTCAGAGAACCAATGTAATTGATCTCGAATGGATGATCTACTCTCCACAACAGGAAAAAGGCAGAGATAACGAATTGATATACACTACTTTGTATTATAAACTCTATGAGGATGAGGTTGATTTTTTCAATGCTCGTTCAAAAAAGGATATCCAGAAGGAGAATATTACAACACGTTTGGAGTGGATTGCCTACAAAGATCAGTTTTTTTCCTCTGTGATTATGGCCAATGATGCATTTCTGGATGCGGAGATGCAGAGTGAGATGATGCCGGAAGGCAGCAGATATCTGAAAAAGTTTAAATCAAGCATTGGTGTGCCTTTTGAAAGCGGGCAAAATCAGGTTATTCCTTTGCATTTCTATTTTGGTCCAAACAAATACAAACTACTTAAAAGCCAGTATGGTGATAAGCAACTACATGATCTCGTTACGGTTGGAAAAAACATTATCAAATGGATCAATCAGATTGTGATAATCAATCTATTTGATTTCCTTAATAAATACATCAATAACTATGGTATTATTATTCTTATCATGACCATTATCATTAAGATCTTCTTACTGCCTCTTACCTTCAAATCGTATATGTCAACAGCAAAAATGAAAGTTCTCAAACCACAGATTGATGAGATCAATAAAAAAATACCCAAGGATAAAGCAATGGAACGCCAGCAAGCTACAATGGCGCTTTATAAAAAAGTAGGGGTAAGTCCACTGGGAGGTTGTTTGCCTATGGTCTTACAGATGCCTATTTTGTTTGCTATGTTTCGCTTTTTTCCAACATCAATCGAATTGAGGCAGCAAGGCTTCCTTTGGGCACACGATCTTTCTACTTACGATTCTGTTTTGGAGTGGGAAGCTACAATCCCATTTCTCAGCAATACTTTTGGTAACCATTTAAGCTTGTTTACACTTTTGATGACCGTTTCCACCATTCTTTCCATGAAGTTCAACAGTCAGGCTACCACTACGAACCAGCAGATGCCGGGCATGAAATCAATGATGTACGTTATGCCAGTCATGTTTATGTTTATTTTGAATAAATTTTCGGCAGGATTGACCTATTATTATTTCCTCGCCAACATCATTACTTTTGCTCAAAATTTTGTTTTTAAGCGGTTTATTGACGAAGATGAACTGTTACAAAAGCTGGAATCAAGAAAAAGTAAGCCAAAGAAAAAATCCAAGTTTCAACAACGAATGCAACTAATGGCAAAGCAACAGGGACAAAAACCGATAAAAAAAAGAAGATAATTACTGATTTGAAATACATATGAATCCTCAACCAAAAGGCAATACGGTAAGGTTGAGGATTTTTTGTTTTCTTGTATATTTGACTGAAAAAAATAATTAATCTTAAGCGTAAATGGAGCTCGTAAACAACCGATACAAGATCGACAAGGTAGATGCCCTGAGCATAGTCGAAAAATATGGTTCTCCCTTATATGTGTACGATACTGCCCGTATGAAAAATCAATATGAGAAATTCTTCAATGCATTCAAGGGAGTTAATCTTAAAATTAATTTTGCTTGTAAAGCACTGACAAACATAAATATTCTAAAGTTTTTCATGGGTCTGGGAGCTGGCATTGATGCTGTTTCGATTCAGGAGGTTCAACTTGCCCTCAGAGTAGGATATAAACCGGAAAATATCATATTTACGCCCAACTGTGTTTCGATGAATGAAATAAAGAAAGCTGTTGATTTTGGCGTACGAATCAATATTGATAATCTTTCAATTCTTGAGCAATTTGGACATGAATATGGCAATAACATTCCTGTTTGTGTGCGCATTAATCCTCATATTATGGGTGGGGGTCATGAAAAAATCTCCACAGGACATATCGACTCCAAATTTGGAATTTCTATTTACCAGATGCCTCATCTAAAGAGAGTAATCGACGCAAATAATATGCGTGTGGAAGGAGTCCACATGCATACAGGTTCTGATATTCTGGATGTTGATGTTTTTCTCAAAGGGACAGAAATACTGCTGGATGTTGCAAAGAACTTCCCTGATCTGGAGTATATCGATTTTGGCAGTGGTTTTAAAGTACCTTATAAATCCGATGATATACAGACTGATATCAATGCTCTTGGAAATAAGCTGGTAAAGAGGTTTCAAGAATTCTGTAAAGACTATGGTAAGTCTCTGACTCTGATGTTTGAACCCGGCAAGTTTTTGGTCAGTGAGGCAGGCTACTTTTTTGCCAGGGTAAATGTTGTAAAGCAGACAACGGCAACTGTATTTGCAGGTCTTGATACCGGTTTGAATCATTTGATCAGACCAATGTTTTATGATACGTATCATCATATTGTGAACGTATCGAAGCCAAAGGCAAATACAAGGATCTATACTGTTGTGGGTTATATCTGTGAAACAGACACTTTTGGCTGGAACAGGAAGATAAGTGAGATTTCAGAGGGTGATGTGCTGGCTTTCTTTAATGCAGGGGCTTATTGTTTTGCTATGGCATCGAACTACAATTCACGCTACAGACCTGCTGAAGTTTTGATTCATGAAGGGAAAGATTACCTGATCAGAAGCAGGGAAACTATTGACGACATCCTTAGAAATCAGGTGGAGATTGAATTCTAATCAATTTTATCATTTTGAGATCTTTAAAAATTGTTTTTCTTGATGCTTCAACCCTTGGAGATGTTGAAAATCTGATGCATCTTCAAAACCTGGGAAATTATACTGCTTATGATTTGACTCTTCCGGAAAAGACTATTGAGCGACTTAAGGGAGTTGATGTTGTTATTACAAATAAAGTGGTGATCGACAGGAAGGTTATGGATGCCTGTCCTGACCTGAAATTGATCTGTATTGCAGCTACCGGTACGAATAATATCGAACTGGAATATGCGGATGAAATAGGAATTGTGATAAAAAATGTTGCGGGCTATTCGACCGAGTCAGTAGCTCAATCTGTTTTTTCCATGTTGTTCTATTTGCTCCACAGGAGCCGATATTATGATGATTATGTTAAATCAGGAAAATACCTGTCTAGTCCGATCTTTACCCACCATGGCAGGAGTTTTTGGGAGTTGAAAAACAAACGCTTTGGTATAATCGGATTGGGTACTATCGGAAGGCGTGTTGCTGAACTGGCCGAAAGCTTTGGCTCTGAGGTTGTATATCACTCCACTTCTGGTAAAAATCTTATTAACAAATACTTACATCTTTCACTATACGATCTTTTAAGTACTTCTGATGTGATCTCGGTTCATTGTTCATTGAACGAAAAAACCAGTAATCTGCTGGATGCCCGCCAGCTAAGAATGATGAAATCTACAGCCTTTCTTTTGAATATGGCACGTGGTGGCATTGTCAATGAAAAAGCGCTGGCAGACGCAATTGATAATGGTTTCATTGCCGGGGCAGGAGTGGATGTTCTGAGCCATGAGCCTGTTCAGTCTGAAAATCCTCTTTTGACTATTAAAAACAAAGAAAAGATTTTTATTACACC
>DAOUOU010000214.1 GCA_030626465.1 Bacteroidales bacterium | reverse complement strand
GGAGGATATATGATTGTCAGATTCATATGGGACGGGGATTTATCATTTGGTGAAGTGCTTGATTCTTTAGGTATCATACCTTTGCCCCCTTACCTGAATCGTGATTCAGAAGCGATCGACAGGAATCGTTATCAAACAGTATATTCCCAAATCAAAGGCTCAGTTGCTGCACCTACAGCCGGTTTGCATTTTACACAAAATATATTGACTAACCTGAAAAAGAAGATAATTATTCCGCAAAAGATCACATTGCACGTAGGTGCAGGTACTTTTCAACCTGTAAAAACGAAAAATGCCTTAGATCATAAGATGCATAGTGAAATGTTTACCGTTACAACCAAAATCCTGAATTCTTTGTTAAACCCGGGCAAATATCATGTAGCCACAGGAACAACCACGTTAAGAACCTTGGAAAGTCTTTACTGGCTTGGAGTTAAAAGTATTGAACAAAAGAAAATATGCTATACACTTGATCAGTGGGAGTACATGTATCTTCCGGATCATTATGAACCTGATGAAGCGATAAATTGTCTTTTGCGATTTCTGAATAAAGAAAGTATTGAGAGCTATACTGCTGAAACAGGCATTATGATAGTACCTGGTTATACCTTTAAACTGGTGCAAGGTCTGATTACAAACTATCATCAACCCAAAAGTACATTATTGCTCTTGGTGGCAGCATTTGTCGGTGACAAATGGAAAGAGGTGTATCAGTTTGCTCTGGATAATAATTTTCGCTTTCTGAGCTATGGGGATAGTTCAATTCTTTGGAGATAAGCAGTAATAGTTATGCCCGCACCAGTTCTTTCAAAACTTTCACAAATCTCCTGATATCCTCCTCTGTCGTATCCCACGATGTCATCCATCTCACCTCGCCGGTTTCCTCATTCCACGGATAGAAAAAGAACTCTTTCTGGAGTGCCGGAATAATATGTTTGGGAAGGATTATAAACACTCCATTTGCTTCTACTTTCTGGGTTATCTTTATTTCAGGAATATCCTTAACAGCCAGGTAAAGTATATGAGCCATGCTATTAGCGGCTATGGCATTCCTTTTCCAGAGATCGTTTTCGAAGAAAGCTATAAATTGTGCGGCAATATATCGCATTTTGGAAGACAGCTGCATCCCTTGCTTGCGAATGTATTTAAATTCATCTGCCAGCTCTTCCCTGAAAAAAATGACCGACTCTGCAGCCATCAAACCATTTTTGGTTCCTCCAAAAGAAAGTATATCTACTCCGGCATCAGCCGTAATTTCTTTGAAACCAGTACCTAAAGCAACTACGGCGTTTGAAAGACGGGCACCATCCATATGCAGCAATAAACCATACCGATGAGCAAAATCAGCAAGATCCTTTATTTCATTAATCGTATATGCGGTGCCCATTTCCGAAACTTGTGAGATTGACAGGATACCTGGCTGAGAGTGGTGTTCAAAATTAAAGCCAACCATATGCTTACTAAGCATATCAGGTTTTATTTTACCATCTGGCGTTTCAATAGGAATCAATTTACAACCTGCAAATCTTTCAGGAGCACCACATTCATCAACATGAATATGTGAAGTTTCAGCACAAAAAACAGAGTGAAAAGGACGAATGGAAGAAGCAATACCAAGAACGTTAGCCGCAGTACCTGTAAATACAAAAAAAGGTATGGCGCCTGTACCAAAATTTTTCTTTATTAAATCAACCGCAGTTTCTGTGTATTTGTCGTCGCCGTATCCTACAACGTGCCCTCTATTGACTTCTTCTATTTTTTTCAATACTTCGGGTGATATTCCGGAGTTATTATCACTTGCAAATCCTCTTATACTCATTGCGTTATCAGAAAATTTTAAAACAAATTAAACTATAGGGTACTTGAATTGTTATGCTCTCTAAAATAAACAGAAATTCTTTTAATTCAAACACAGCAAATGAGGTTCGGATTCATCACAGGATTAATTTTGTTATTGATAATGCCAAAAGTAATCAGATATATAGGTACTATCGACGATAATTATCAGGATCCGGAGGCAGTGCAACAGACATATTTAACTGATGCCTTAGATGCAGTTCTGGCAGGAAATGATCCAGAGCCGGATTTCACCAAAGCAATAGGATGTACCATAAAGGTGAAGAAATAATTAATCTTTAGCCGAAGAGGTTATACCTGTAATCTCTTTGGCACTGTGCATCTTCCATGATTAACAGCAGATTCGCTTAGCTTTCCGCTAAATTTGTTATTAAAAGTCATGGAGTTGTCTTAAAAGCCTTTTATATCATTCCTTATTCACCTTCTTTTACTTGGTTCTTCTTGCTTTTAAACTGTAAGGCAATTGAATTGATGCAATACCTCAGATTTGTGGGCTCGGGTCCATCAGGAAAAATATGTCCTAAATGCCCTCCACAATTGGCACAACGCACTTCGGTACGAATTATACCATTACTCTTGTCTTCAAGAAGAACTATATTGCTATCTGCAATGACATCATAAAAGCTTGGCCAACCTGAGCCGGATGAATACCTTAAGTTGGACATTTATCAAAGAAAACCAGTTATTAACAATAAAATACCTTATGTTGAAAAAATATCCTGTTCTATCTTTTCAAAATAGACTAAATTTGACCCTTGACTTGGGAGAATTAATAGCAATGCGTTTGCGGAAAGCAATCTGATAATTAATCAAATATAAATACACTATTTATGCATAACGTGTCTTTTGGCGCGGTAATTGATAAAAGGAGTGCTTATTATTTGTTTTTTATGCGTGTGACTGAAACAAATAGTATTAATTATAAAATAAAAAATCTTTCGGCTTATAAACAAAAAGCTGTTAGTACTGTTTTAGGTTAATTAATGCTTATACTATGAGACTAAAAGTTTTTATTACAATAGGATTATTCTTGTTGTTTTTCCTGGGAGAAATTGCAATTACTTTTTCATTCAAAGGAGAAAGTGACAAGATATATGCCGGACCGGAAACAATTCCTCTATCACATGAAATAAGCAATTCTGTTTCAAATTATTCAGAAACTCAGACTATTGACAGTATTTTTAATGATTTCCTTCAAAAAAATAATATAGTCGGAGCATCTGTGGCTATCACCAATGGAGGTAAATTGGTTTATTCGAAAGGATTTGGATTATCTGATAGAGAAATCGTTGATTCGGTCACTCCCCGTAGTCTTTTCAGGATTGCCAGTGTATCAAAATTAATAACTGCTGTTGCAGTAATGAAACTTATTGAAGATGAGAAACTTGATGTGGCTACTAAAGTATTCGGGAAAGATGGAATCTTGAATGAATCTGAATATCGTCATTATACTGATAAAAGGTATGAAAGCATTACAGTTCATAATCTTTTGAACCATACTGCAGGATGGAACGGCAAAAAGGCTGATCCTGTGTTCAACTCGCTTTATGTTTCAAAGGTTATGGATGTGGAGCCTCCGGCAGGTATGCCTGTGATCATTGAATATTCTTTGAATAAGTCACTGGATTTTACTCCTGGGAAAAAATACAGTTATTCAAATCTTGGTTATTGCATCCTTGGTGAAATCGTTGAGAAAGTAACCGGAATGAATTATGAAGATTACGTTCAGTTTGCCATTTTGCATCCTTTAGGAATATATGATATGCATATCGGTAAAAGTTTTTACGATCAAAGATATCTTTATGAAGTGCGCTATTACGATTTGCCCGGGAGTTCACTGGTCTGGTCGTATAACGGTTCAGGTGATCTCCTACCAATTGAATATGGCGGAAATAACATGGAATTACTTGGAGCGGCAGGAGGATGGGTTGCGTCAGCTCCTGAATTGGCCAAGTTGATGGTAGCCATCGATGGATTTGATAGTCGGCCGGATATTTTATCAAAACGTACTATTCAATATATGACCAAGGCTAAAAGTCATACCCGCAAGCTTATAGGATGGCGTGGATCGGACGGATACGGTACCTGGTGGCGTACAGGCACACTTTCGGGAACAACGGCTCTGATCATGAGACATGGAAATGAAATCAACTGGGTTGTACTAATGAATACAACATCCCGCAAACGATCGAGAATACATAATGATCT
>DAOUOU010000228.1 GCA_030626465.1 Bacteroidales bacterium | reverse complement strand
CTACGGCGAATAGCTCGTAGAGCTTATAGTATTGTAGATAGAAAAAGTAACCCGTCCCTTTTACCTCGAAGAGGTTAAACCCTTGCTAAACAGTCATTCTTGCTTTTATAGTAAAATATTTTCCGGACACTATTGTAACTAACTGTAAATGATACCAAAAAAACAATCCTAAATCACGCCTCCAGCCATCCCAGATAAAGCTTATATCCCAACGACAGGATTATTGCTCCGATAAACAATCCTATAAATCCTGATGCAATAAACCCGCCAATTGCCCCGAGAAAGATTACCAGCATAGGAACAGGAGCACCTTTCCCCATAAGGATAGGCTTCAGAAAATTATCCAGCAGAGAAGCCAGAACAATCAGGATAGTCCATATGAGAGCTAACCAGGGATCAATACTGGCAAACAAATAAATTATAACAGGGATGGTCACCACTATGGGTCCAACCTGTATAACAGCAAAGAAAAGGCACAGAAGTGCCCACAATCCGGCATAAGGCACTCCTGCCAATATAAAAATAATACCCAGCAGGATGGATTGAATAATTGCTACACCCAATACTCCTTTCGCAACATTTCGTATAGTAATTTCCGAGGTATTGGCATATTCCTTTCCTCTTTTACCGGCCAGCTTTTTAAAAAGGACTAAGACAGATCTTAAGATTTTGTCAGATCCTGCAAGCAGAACACCTGCAATGATGACAGATAAAAGGAACTGAATCAAGCCCATGCTTGTTCCCAATAAAGCTTTTACTATCCATTGTCCCGCTGCCAATAACTCGGTTCCGTATTCCTTGACCAGTCCCTCAAAGTTTACCGAAGCACTTTGCCAGACAGAGAACAGAGAACTACCGATCAGAGGCCAGTCTGAAACCTTATCAGGAGGTGGTGGAATACAAATACTACCTGTATCAAGATTCGATCTGAAATCCTTGATACCATCGATCAGTGAATCAGCAAGAAAAATAGCCGGAACTATAAGAATTGTTATCAACAGAAGTGTAAGTAACCCGGCAGCCAGCTTTCTTCTGTTCCCGATTTTTTTCCTTATGAATTTATACGCGGGAAATGTTGCAATGGCAATGATAACTGCCCATAACACGATATTGATGAAAGGCCTTATTATTTGAAAACACCAGCCAAGAATCAAAAGCAAAACCCCTATTTTAATTATGATATCTATCGTATTTTGGATAGTTCTGTTTTTTAACTTGCTCTTCTTTGCTTTTGCCATAATCTTTAAAATTAACAGGGTTACGAGATGCAATATCGGCGATTTAAATTTGATAGTTAGTCTTTTTCTGCAAAAATCGATGAAGCAATTGCAAAAAATAAAGAGTATTAAAGAGCTTAGAATTTAAGTTGTTATTCCATGACATACTTATGCTAATAATCATACATTTGAAATGTATATTTTTATACAAAATTTAAAAACAAATAAAACTAACATAAAGAAAGGAACACAACTGTATGGTACCAGGAATTAAAAGGTATTTATTGACTTTGATTGCAATTGTTTTGGTTTTAATAACATCGTGTGAACAGACAAATACTGATAAAGTATTAGAGAGAATAAACGATCACAGTTTAAATGCCCGGATCAGTTTTATAAGCGATGATCTGACAACAGGAAGAGCTCCCGGTAGCCATGGAAGTATTATCGCTCAAAGATATATTGCGAGTCAGATGCAGCAGATTGGCCTTCAACCAGGCATAAACGATTCAAGCTATTATCAGAATTTCGAGATTGTTAAAATTGATATCGATACGAAAATGAATCTGAAGTTTACTGTCGACAACAAAACTATTGAGCCGGTATATTACGAGGAATATCTTTTATTTCCGGGTGTACAGAAGGAAATTACAAACATTGAAAACGCCGAACTGGTCTTTGCCGGGTATGGAATTCAGGCACAGGAATTCAACTGGGATGATTTTAAAGATATGGACGTACAGGGCAAAGTCCTTTTGATCATGAACAATGATCCGGATACAGGAAATCCTGATTTCTTTGGAGGCAAAGCCCGTCTTTATTACGGACGATGGAGTTATAAATATGAACAAGCTGCAAGAATGGGTGCTGCCGGAGCAATCATTATTCACACCACCGAATCGGCAGGTTACCCCTGGCAGGTAGTACAAACCAGCTGGTCCGGTTCGCAATTCGAACTTATTCAGGAAGAGCACTCAAGTCTTGAATACAAAGCATGGATAACAGAAGACATCGCTTCCAGGATTGTTGAAATGTCGGGCAATAATCTGGATGAATTACAGGCACGTGCTCAAAAGAGTGATTTTGTACCAGTTCATTTAGGTATTAAAGTCGACTGTAATATGAAGGCGAACTATCAGAAAACAACAGGTGTGAATATACTAGGTGTTCTACCGGGAAGCGATCCTGTATTAAGCAAGGAGGCAGTGGTCATTACTGCTCATCATGATCATCTGGGCATTGGAAAATCTATTGATGGAGACTCAATTTATAACGGGGCTCTGGACAATGCCTCAGGAGTCGCATCCATCTTAACTTTGGCAGAAGCATTTTCAGAATTAAACAAGTCACCACGTCGTTCACTTGTGTTTTTAGCAGTGGATGGAGAAGAATCCGGTTTGTTGGGCTCATGGTATTACGCACAAAATCCGACTTTTTCCCCTCAAGATATTGCTGCGAATGTGAACATAGATTTTATTAATGTCTGGGGTAAAACCCGCGATGTGGTTGTGGTTGGATACGGCAAATCCACTATTGACGATCTTGTAAGAGAGTATGCAAAAAAACAAGACCGGGTAGTATTGCCGGATTTAACGCCGGAACAGGGAATGTTTTACCGCTCTGATCAATTTAGTTTTGCCAAAATAGGTGTTCCGGGACTTTATCTTGATACAGGACAGGATTTCATAGGTAAACCGGAAGGCTGGGGAAAAGAAATTACGGATAACTGGAGAAAAACGCATTATCATCAACCAAGCGATGAATATGATCCAACATGGGATTTATCCGGACATATCGAAGATTTGAATCTGCTTTTCCAGGTGGCCCTGCAAATAGCTGACAGAGATGAGATGCCGGCCTGGCTGCCAGGAGATGAATTTGAGAAAGTTCGGCAGAATGTACCTTAAAAAAATGCATCTGCAAATTTGTAATTCAAGATTAATAAAACTCTAAATATCAGAGGAATTCTAATCTTTCAATGATGAGACGAAAAGCATTCTG
>DAOUOU010000136.1 GCA_030626465.1 Bacteroidales bacterium | reverse complement strand
CTACAATACGTTCAATCTTTCCTCTTCCCATTTGCGCATAAATTACATTGTAATTCATACTTTCAAAACCCAATAGTTTTGTCGTTAACTGCCTGTCGATAGGGAGCGAAGAACCATATCCGGCAGCCGAACCAAGGGGATTCTGATTTGTAATCCGAAAGGCTGCCAACAGTACCTGTAAATCATCTGTCAGACTCTCGGCATAAGCACCAAACCAGAGTCCAAATGAAGATGGCATAGCTGCTTGCAGGTGTGTGTAACCAGGCATTAGAATATCTTTATGTTTTTCACTTAATTCAATAAGCGTATCAAACAAATTTGCTATAGATCTGCTAATAGTAAGAAGTTTATCGCGGGTATAAAGCTTGATATCAAGAAGGACCTGATCGTTGCGTGAACGAGCGGTATGGATTTTCTTTCCCGCCTCACCTAATTTTTGAGTCAGAAGAAATTCTATTTGCGAATGCACATCTTCTATTCCCTCTTCCATTACAAATTTGCCTTCGTTTATCATCTTATTAATATTCTTCAGCTCCCTGTTAAGTGCAATTAGCTCCTTGTCAGAAATTAATCCTATGCTTTCCAGCATCCTGACATGTGCCAGTGAACCCAGAACATCATATTTTGCCAGGAGAAGATCAAGTTCGCGATCGCGTCCGACAGTAAATTTTTCAATTTTTTTATTAGTATCTGTTCCTTTATGCCAAAGCTTCATAGAAGAAAAATGTAGAATTTATACTATTGTTTTTCCTTGTTTTTTTAGAATAGCATTATGAGCCATTAAGCGAATTGCATTTATTTTAATAAAGCCTTCACTATCTTTCTGATCAAACCCGCCTTCAATATCCATGCTCGATAAATCCTTATTGTATAAAGAACTAGGGGATTCACGGCCATTAATCATCACATTACCTTTGTATAGGGTCAGGAATACAATGCCGTCTATAAGTTCCTGACTTTTTCTGATGGCAGCCATTAGAAAATCCATTTCCGGACTGAACCAGAATCCATTATATACAATCTCGCTAAACACAGGGGAGAGTATATTACGCAGTCGCATTACTTCCCTGTCCATGGCAATACCTTCAATATCCATATGCGCTTTTATCAAGATTTCACCTGCCGGAGTTTCATATACTCCCCTGGATTTGATCCCGACAAAGCGATTTTCGACCATGTCAAGCAGTCCTATGCCATTTGCTCCGCCAATAGTATTGAGGTAAACAAACAGTTCCAAAGGATTTTCCCGTACAGTATTATCGCCGGTATTAATTACTTTAACCGGAATGCCATCTTTAAAATGAATCTCAAGATGAGTTTCTATATCAGGAGCATCCTGAGGGGTAACCATTTTCACAAGCATATCTTTTTCTGCTTTGTATTTTGGGTCTTCTAATATTCCTGCTTCATGACTTATATGCATTAAATTATCGTCCTCGCTATAAGGTTTTTTAAGTGAAGCTTTAACCGGAATGTTATTTGCCTCTGCATAATTCAGCATATCTGTTCTGCCCTTGAACTGTTCCAGGAATTCCTGCATTTTCCAGGGAGATAATACTTTAATTTTTGGATCAAGGGCATAATAAGAAAGTTCAAACCGCACCTGATCATTCCCTTTCCCTGTTGCACCATGAGATACGTATGCCGCCTTTTCATGATGGGCAATCTCGATTTGTTTTTTTGCAATGAGAGGCCTTGCCAGAGAAGTTCCCAGCAGATATCTTCCCTCATACATGGCATTTGCTTTAATCGCAGGAAAAATATAATCAGTAACAAATTCTTCCTTCAGATCTTCAATATAAACTTTTGAAGCTCCTATTGCCAAAGCTTTTTGCTTTACTTCATCAAAATTGTCATCCTGCCCTACATCTGCAACATAGGCGATCACCTCATAGCTTTTATCGATAAGCCACTTAAGAATTATTGATGTATCTAATCCTCCACTGTAGGCCAAAACAACTTTATTGTATTCCATATTCATATATTTAATATAAGAAAAGGGTTGGCCGATTATTGTAATAGCTTAGTTTTTATCTATGAAAAGTGTTATGACAATTAATGTACGCCAACCTTATTTTATGTGAGCTTTTCTTTTAATTCGGGTATAATAAGTACCAGTGCATTGATAACATCACTCTCAGAAATATTATCTTGCGGGATTATAAGAATTGTATCATCTCCGGCAATTGTCCCGACAATCTCAAAAGGATTTGATTTGTCGATCAGAGATGCAATACTGCTCGCATAGCCAGGCATGGTTTTGATTATCCCCAGATGATTAGCAAATTGAATTGACATAAATCCCATGGCAGCATAACTCTCAGCATATTCATTACTAACAGCATGTTGCTCTGGTAATTCATAAATGTATCCCTTTTCATTATTGGAGATCTTGTTTACTTTTAAAAATTTCAAATCTCGAGATAAAGTTGCCTGAGTATAATTCAATCCTTTGGCTTCTAAAAATCCCAATAATTCTTCCTGACTGGATATTTTCTTACTAGTAATCAAATCTTTGATTGCCAGCAGTCTTTCGGTTCTATTCCCCATTTGAATAATTATTCAATTATTGTGCAAAAATATACAATTATTCGCAAATAACAATGCGGGTATCTAAAATATTTATATTTTTACGCGGAAAAAATAGCTTAAAATTAAGCGGGATATGGATCAATCTGTTAAAAAGGTAGTAGTTCTTGGCTCCGGGGCTTTAAAAATAGGTGAGGCAGGTGAATTTGATTATTCCGGGTCCCAGGCTTTAAAGGCTTTGCGTGAAGAAGATGTCCAGACAATTCTGATTAATCCAAATATTGCTACAGTACAAACCTCCGAAGGTATTGCTGATAAAATATATTTTCTCCCTGTAACTCCCTACTTTGTTGAACGGGTTCTTGAAAAAGAAAAACCACAAGGAATCTTACTTGCATTTGGTGGCCAGACAGCTCTAAATTGTGGCATTGAATTATTCAAATCAGGTGTGCTCGAAAGAAGTAATGTCCAGGTATTGGGGACTCCTATTCAGGCGATCATGGATACCGAGGACCGGGAGCTCTTCGTTAAAAAGCTTGATGAAATAAATATTAAAACCATACAGAGTATTGCTGCAAATTCTGTTGATGATGCTTTAAAAGCAGCTGAAAATCTTGGTTATCCTGTGATCATCAGAGCAGCATATACACTTGGAGGTCAGGGTTCAGGATTTTGTAATAATCCTGAGGATATGAAAAAGCTTGCAGAAAAGGCATTTTCCTATACCAAACAGATTCTCGTTGAAAAATCACTAAAAGGCTGGAAAGAGGTTGAATACGAAGTATTACGGGATAAGTATGATAATTGTATCACGGTATGTAATATGGAAAATTTTGATCCGCTTGGAATTCATACTGGTGAAAGTATTGTTGTAGCTCCATCCCAAACTCTTACAAATGCAGAATATCATATATTACGGCAACTTGCAATAAAAATAATTCGGCATATAGGAATTATTGGTGAGTGTAATATTCAATATGCTCTGGATCCAAATTCGGAAGATTACAGGGTAATTGAGGTAAATGCCCGATTGTCTCGTTCAAGTGCATTAGCCTCAAAAGCTACCGGTTACCCTCTTGCATTTGTAGCTGCAAAACTTGGTCTTGGTTATGGTCTGCAAGAACTGAAAAATTCGATCACCAAAACCACCCCGGCTTTTTTTGAACCTGCACTGGATTATATTGTTTGTAAAATTCCGCGCTGGGACTTGAATAAATTTATTGGCGTTGAAAAGCATATTGGGAGCAGTATGAAAAGTGTGGGTGAAGTGATGGCTATTGGACGTAGTTTTGAGGAGGTGATACAAAAAGGATTGAGGATGATTGGTCAGGGTATGCATGGATTTGTCGGACACCGTGACCTTGATTTTGAAGATATCGATAAAGAATTGATCAATCCAACCGATATGCGGATTTTCGTAATTGCTTACGCTTTTGAGAATGGTTATAGTGTTGATCAAATTTATGAATTGACCAAAATTGATCGCTGGTTTCTCAACAAATTGAAAGATATCCTTGACCGGAAAAGAAATCTCGAAAAATATAACAGCCTGGATGAATTGCCTGATGAAGAACTACGAAGAGCCAAAGAAATGGGGTTTTCTGATTTCCAGATAGCCCGCTGTGTTTTTAACGATGCCAATGAATATCTTGAAACAGATCTTTTAAAGGTCAGAGATCATAGAATAAAAAAGGGCATTGTTCCATCGGTAAAGCAGATTGATACGCTCGCTGCTGAATATCCGGCACAAACAAATTACCTCTACCTTACCTATGGTGGTAAAAGTCATGATCTTGATTTCGACGACCCCGATAAATCAATAATAGTGCTTGGTTCTGGAGCTTATCGGATTGGAAGCAGTGTGGAATTTGACTGGTGCAGCGTAAATACACTGAATTCAATTAACAAAGAAGGTTATCGCTCGGTAATGATCAACTACAATCCCGAGACGGTAAGCACAGATTATGATATGTGCGAACGATTGTATTTCGATGAATTGACTTTTGAGAGGGTTTTGGATATTATTGATCTTGAAAAACCCAAAGGAGTAATTATTTCAGTAGGAGGGCAAATCCCGAATAACCTGGCAATGCGCCTGCATAAAAGGAAGGTAAAAATACTTGGGACTTCTCCTGAAAACATTGATAATGCTGAAAACAGGCATAAATTTTCCAGTTTGCTCGATCATCTCAGAATTGATCAACCCCGTTGGAAAGAACTTACCAACATTGATGATATATTCAGTTTCGTTGATAATGTTGGATTTCCTGTATTGATACGTCCCTCTTATGTTCTTTCAGGAGCAGCAATGAATATCGTATCAAATAAAGATGAGATGGGACATTTCCTGAATCTTGCTGCAAAGGTTTCAAAACAATACCCGGTTGTTGTATCGGAATTTATACAGCAAGCCAAAGAAATTGAGATAGATGCAGTTGCTAAAAACGGAGAATTGGTGGTATATGCTATTAGCGAACATGTTGAATTTGCCGGAGTTCATTCCGGTGATGCAACCATGGTATTCCCGGCACAGAAAATATATTTTGAAACACTTCGCAGAATCAAGAAGATTAGCAGGCAGATAGCAAGTGCATTGAATATTAGCGGACCATTCAATATGCAATTTCTGGCAAAAGATAACGATATCAAAGTAATCGAATGTAACCTGAGGGCTTCGCGCAGTTTCCCGTTTGTTTCAAAAGTTTCAAAAATCAATTTTATCGATCTTGCAACCCGGGTTATGCTGGGGAAAAAAGTAAAAAAACCAAATTCAAATATTTTTGATATTGAATATATTGGAGTGAAAGCCCCCCAGTTCTCCTTTTCCCGCCTTTCAAAAGCAGATCCCGTTCTGGGTGTCGATATGTCATCAACAGGCGAAGTGGGCTGTATTGGTGATGATTTTTATGAAGCTATTTTAAAAGCTATGTTATCGGTTGGTTATACCATACCTGAAAAGAATATCTTATTATCAACCGGGCCTACAAGATCCAAAGTAGAGCTTCTGAACAGTTGCAAATTGCTTGCTGAAAATGATTACAATCTGTTCGCAACAAAAGGTACGGCACAATTCTTGGAAATGAACGGCATCGAAAGTACTATACTTGCATGGCCCGATGAAGATATGAAACCCAATACAATTGATTACTTACGTGGCAGACTGATTGATCTGGTGATCAATATCCCCAAAGACCTTACTTCAACAGAACTCAGTAACGATTACAGCATTCGGCGGGGTGCCGTTGATTTTAATATCCCTCTTATCACAAATGCCCGGCTTGCCAGCGCTTTTCTCACCGGAATATGTACTCTGAATTATGATGACATAAAAGTTAAAAGCTGGGATGAATATAAAGTCGAAACTGGGATTGTTTAGAAAGAATCACTACCTTTTAATCTGTAAATTTGAATACTGAGAAAATTAAAGATGGAAAATAAAAAAAATTACCGGTATCCATATGTGTATAGTATCGTCATTGTTGTATTGCTCATTACAATTGTATTGTTACTGGTGCGACTGAATAACAGAATGTACAATACAAACAAATTCCTTGCCCAACTGATCGTGTCACAGAATCAGAAATCGCCTGTTGATCTGGAATATGGTCCCAATGATATTGTACTGGGCCGTAAGGATGCCCCTGTGGATATTTACGTGTATACCAGCTATCGTTGTGTTTATTGCAAGGAGTTCTTCGAAACTACCTTTAAGACACTTAAGAAGGAATATGTTGATGAAGGAATTGCCAAATTTATTATTAAAAACATTGGCTATTCAAGCGATTCTATCTCCTTATTAGCAGCAAAAGCCTCCTATTGTGCCTATGCAGAGGGGCAATTTTCTATTATTAATATGAAACTTCTTGAACAATACGACGTACTCAATGAGACAGAAATAGTAAAATGGATGTATGATTTGGATATAGATACATCATCATTTAAGATCTGTTTGGAGAACAAAATGCTTGAAAATCTGATCTTTGAAAACAGGAAAGAAGCCAGGGCCATTGGAGCGAGGGGAACACCGGCGTTTGTAATAGGAAACAATGTGATCAACGGGAAAAGACCGGTTTCAAAATTCAGAGAACTGATTGAGGTGGAAATGGAGCTATGTGAATAACTTTACTTTAAATTATTAAATTCTCAATATATTTTTAAGTTGTAACCTAATATTTATAATGCTTATGAAAACTTTACGCTTAGTTGCTAAATTATTTGGTATTTCATTGTTGATTTTGGGATTCAATGCGTCTTGTAAAAAGGATAAAGATGGTAGTGTTCCAGATTGTGTAAATTGTTCTTATTCATATGCAGGACAATCAATTAATTTTTCTGTATGTAAGGACGATGTAGATTGGGAAAGTGAATTTGATAGCTGGGAAGACGCTTATAATTATTTGCGCGATGAATTTGATGATGAAGGATTTGATTGTGATTAAGAATTATTTAAGGGGGTTGCACCCCCTTTTTTTTGTACCCTATTTTTACTATGGAAGATCAGACAAAAACTTTTTCTTACAAACTTGTGTCTTTTGTACACAAACTGGTTCATAAACTTGGAAAGAATATCAGCAAAGCGGCTGAAGAGCTTAATTACCTGAAATTCAAGATGGATTTCGGCGAACTAGAGGACGATATCTATATTGTCACATTTCCAAAATCGGGTACTACACTGATGCAAATGATGTTATACCAGCTTACCACAGAGGGTAAAATTAATTTCAACCATATTTATGATATCTCTCCCTGGCTCAGAAATGATGCCTTTAAAAAACGTAAACCCCGTGATCTGCCTTCACCACGTTTGATTAAAAGTCATGATCCTTACGAATATTATGACAAAGCAACAAAAGGAAAATTTATCTTCATTATTCGTGATGGAATGGATGTAGCCGTTTCATTGTACCACCAGCGAAAAAACTATGGCAAACCAAATCTTGAATTTGATGCCAACTTTAAAGCTTTTATGAAGCCCAGTAAAATGAACTGGTTTACATTCAATCGCAGCTGGCT
>DAOUOU010000148.1 GCA_030626465.1 Bacteroidales bacterium | reverse complement strand
ACTTTCGATTTTTCACCAACATAATCTTTTGAAATAACTGTCCCGGGATGTTCCGGTTCAAAAGTATTTTTAATCCTGATATTTATTCCGAAGTTACATTTAGTAAAATAGCTGTTGAATTGAAAGCAGACGAAGCTGTTATACACAAGGAATTTCATCTTTCTTCTGCTGATCCAAATATAGTTGGTGTGAAAAAATCGATACCTGTTGGTTTTACAAACTACAATGTAGCTGATCAACTCGCAGATATTGGAATGGAAGCAATACATCCAAAAGCTTCAAAACCTTTGGAGTTGACTGGAATAAATATCAGGATTAAAAATACCTTTGAACCGGAACATCCCGGGACAGTTATTTCAAAAGATTATGTTGGTGAAAAATCGAAAGTCGAAATTATTTCCGGTACTGATCAAGTCATGGCAATAGAGGTACATGATCCTTCGATGGTTGGGGAAGTTGGTTTTGATTTGCATATAATGGAAATATTCAGAAAATATGGTATAAGTTACATACTGAAATCTACAAATGCCAACAGTATCACACAGATTATCTGGCAAAAAGATTTCAAGAAAGAACTCCTGAAAGATTTAAAGGAGAATTTCCATGAAATAACATCAAAAGAAGTTGCTCTCATCTGTGTCTTAGGAACAAACATTGCTCAACCCGGTATATTATCAAAAGCTACGGCTGCTTTAGCGAAAAAAAATATCAATATCGAAAGTTTCTCACAATCGCTTAAGCAAGTGAATATGCAGTTTGTAATTCAACGCAACCACTATAAGCAAGGGATTATTGCTTTGAATAATGCTTTGTGTGCAATATAAAAAAGCTCTCAGATAAGAACCGTATATTATTCTTCCATCTTCTCCTGCTCCTTTACACATTGCATAATGGCATCAAAAGCAGGTTTCGGCTTATAATTCCTGTCAAAAAGCAAAGGATAATTTGTTCTCCCTGGTACCGGCCAATTGTTTTTCCATGATTGTCCATCATGAATACCCCAAATCGTAACCCTGCTGATGTTGACTTTGTGTTTCACGAAAACATTAAAACATTCCCTGTATTTGTCAGCAAGTTGAAATTGTACAGAGTCAGGCAATTCTTCTGTATAAGGATTGTATTTTGCCTGAAAATCAAAGCTCAATCTAACATCTGCCCCCAATTGATCTGTAGGATTTGGTAAGACATTGATGTCAAATTCCGTAATGGCGATTTTTACACCGATCTCACCAAATGCCTGCAGACAGGCATCAAGATTTTCCTGAGACGGATAGTCTAATTGATAATGTGCCTGCATTCCAATAGCATCTACATCTACTCCATTCGATCGAATACTGCCAATCAGTTTTACAATGGCATCTCGTTTAAAAGGAGTAGGTATGGAATAGTCATTGTAGACGAGTTCAGCATCAGGATCAGCTTCCCGGGCATATTCAAATGCCTTCTGTACGTAATCTTCACCAAGTATCTCGTACCATATATTTTTACGTATCTCCCCGTTATCGTCTACTGCCTCATTTACTACATCCCAGCTATGAACTCTTCCTTTATAATGGCCAACCACAGTATTAATATGCTCACGCATACGATCAAGCAACAATTCAGGAGAGGCTCGATTTCCTGCTTCATCCTGAAATACCCATTCCGGTGTTTGTGAATGCCACACCAGAACATGCCCTACAACGTACATATTGTTTTTTTTACCAAATTCGACAAAACTATCTGCAGGTGCAAAATTATAAACTCCCGGCTCAGGATGAATGAATTCCCATTTCAAATAATTCTCTGACGTGATCGAATTGAAATGCTTCATAATCATTGCAACGTCCATTGAATCATCTAGTGTATGTTGTCCAATAGAAACACCTATAGGAAAATAATCAATAAACGCTTCCGCCAAACTGGGTGGTTCATCTGTTTTATTATCTTTCATACACGATTGAAAGACAATTGCATATATAAAAATAATACCAATGCAGAATAAAAAAACTTTAGAGTTACCAATTATGCTTTTGCCAGTATATTTCATAATACTTACTATTAATTTTGTTAAAAAGTAGTTGGTGTACTAAGATTATAAATATATTCATTATTGAATTAATAAATTAATTTACTTTTCCTTTTATCTACATCCTCATGAGGATTATCCGAGATCTTTAACTAATAACTGGATTGTTTCATTACTTCTTTGTTCAAGAATCATTTCTTTGTTCACCACAACTCTTTCAATGGTTTTATGATCATAGTAACGAATAGTAACCAGTTCAAGGCTATCTGCAGTAGTGACCTGATATTTATCTGACAATTCAGTAACTACCTTTGGAATTAGCTGAGTGTCATTATTTACGCATAGTCTGAAACGAACAGCAGTGTTCTGCATTAAATTCACTTTCAGGTTGTTTCGGGAAAACACTTCAAAAATACTTTGAAAATTATCTTCGGTAATAAAGGAAAGATCAGGGGGATAGATATCAATAAGAACCTGATCCATTTTGAATATAAAGCATGGGATTAGTTTTTTATATTCAACATTACCAATCAAAGTACCACTTTCTTCAGGCTTAAGAAATGACTTTACCCACAGAGGTATATTCTTACGCTTGAGTGGTTGAATGGTTCTGGGATGTATAACCCCTACTCCGTAAAAGGCCAGTTCAATAGCATCGGTATAACTCATTTCGTCAATTTTCTCAGTGTTATCAAACCATTTTGGATCAGCATTCAGAACCCCAGGAACATCCTTCCATACAGTAAGGCTTTCAGCATCCAGGAAATATGCCAGTAGAGCTGCGGTATAATCAGATCCTTCTCGGCCCAGAGTAGTGGATAAATTATTTTTTGTAGATCCGATGAAGCCCTGTGTTACATAAATTCCTTTCTTTATAAGTGCATCATTTATTAGCTGTTCCGACATGAGAAAATCGACTTTTGCCTCACGATAAGTATCATCGGTTTTTAAAAGCTTCCTTATATCAATCCATTGACACTTTACTCCTGTAAAGTTAAGGTATGATTCAATAATAAGTGTTGAAAGCAGTTCACCAAGACATACAATCTGGTCATACTCAAAATTATAGGTCATTGTTGGTTCTTCCTTTAATTTTTGGCTCAATGTGTTATAAATCTCCTGTATTTTTAGAAATACCTTTGAATTATCCGGGAATAACTCATAAAGAATTGAATCATGAAAGTCAGTTATTTTGTTGAAACTATCTGTGGTTTTTTTATCCTGCTTAAAATAATGATTTAATAATTCCTCCAGGGCATTGGTAATTTTACCCATGGCGGATACTACTATTACCAAAGGCTCATCATAATTTCTAATTATATCTGCCAGATTTCTGACTGATGCAGCATCTATGACAGATGCTCCTCCGAATTTAAAGACTCTCACGATTACTGTTTTTATAGATCCATTAAAGATACATGATAGAAAGTTTAAAAGAAATGAAATTAACCAGTTTTGATATCCAAGCGTATATCATTCTCTCTTTGGAATATAGAAAACAAAGTACGACTTTTGTCATTCGAAAATAGCATCAATAGTGACTCGACTTTTACAAGCCATCGCTGATAAATATAAATCTCATCCTGAGTATAACAAGATATTATCTTTATTAAAAAAAGAATCAAAGAAGAGAATCCATATTTCAGGCTTATCAGGATCATCAAAAGCTATGTTGTTTTCAAACTTGTTATCGGAACTAGGAAACATTAATTTTTTTATTTTCAATGGAAGAGAAGAAGCAGCATATTTTTTTAATGATCTGCTCACCTGCATGGATAACAGAAGAATATTATTTTTCCCTTCTTCATATAAAGGATCTATTCAATATACTCAAACTGACAATGGCAATATAATTCTCAGAACAAATACACTGAACAGACTGAGTGAATATTCTTCAGGATTACTGACAATCGTTACTTATCCTGAAGCAATGGTTGAAAAAGTAATTAATAAGAATCAGCTGCTAAACGATACCCTGCAGCTTAAAATCGGTGAGAAACCTGGTATTGAATTTATCAAAGAAGTGTTAGATACCTATAATTTTGAGTTGGTTGATTTTGTATATGAGCCCGGTCAATATGCAATCAGGGGCAGTATAGTTGATGTTTTTTCTTTTTCAGCTGAATTTCCTTTTCGTATAGATTTTTTTGGAGACGAAATAGAATCTATTCGCTCATTCGAACTGGAGAGCCAGTTATCGAGGGATAAATTCGGGAACATATCAATTCTGCCGAATATTCAGAATTATGCAGATGCAGAAATCAGGCAGTCTATAGTAGAATTTGCTCAAGGAAATCCAATTATCTGGTCAGAAGATCTTCCTTATGTTGCTGATAAACTTCAGGAAATAAATAATACTATTTCGAAAAATCCCACGGACAGTCAAATCCATTTTGATTTCATCTATAGAAAAAATGATTTTCTGAAAGATATCGACCAGGAAACCATAATTGAATTTGGTACTTCATCTTCACTGAGCGATGCTACCAGAATTAACTTTTCTACCAAAGCACAACCTTTATTCCAAAAGAACTTCAATCTTCTGGGCGATAACTTGAAAATGTACATAGCACAGAATTACGATACATATATTTTATCTGAAAACGAAAAACAAATTGAGCGGTTACACGCCATATTTGCCGATACTCACCAGGGCATCCCTTTCAAAACTATATTACAAACCCTTCATGCAGGATTTATTGATGAAGATCTTAAAATATGTTGTTATACCGATCATCAGATTTTCGATCGCTATCATAAATACCGCCTTCACCGTTACTTCTCCAGCAAAGCTTCAGTTACATTAAGCGAACTAAATGATTTGAAACCAGGAGACTTCATTGTGCATATCGATCATGGTATAGGCAGATTTGGAGGTCTCGAGAAAATTGAAGTGAATGGGAAAATTCAGGAAGGCATAAAACTGGTCTATCGCGATAATGATACTTTGCTTATCAGTATTCATTCTCTGCATCGAATTTCCAAGTATAAAGGCAAAGACGGTACAGAACCAAAGATTTACAAGCTAGGCACGGGAGCCTGGCATAAACTGAAAGAAAGCACGAAGAAGAAAGTTAAGGATATTGCCAAAGACCTGATCTCACTTTACGCAAAACGAAAAGCAAATAAGGGATTTAGCTTTTCACTTGATACTTACCTGCAGGAAGAACTTGAAGCATCATTCATTTATGAAGACACCCCGGATCAGCTAAAAGCGACAGTATTAGTCAAATCAGATATGGAGTTAGACGTTCCCATGGACAGACTTATATGTGGTGACGTAGGTTTTGGGAAGACTGAAATTGCCATTCGTGCTTCTTTTAAAGCAGTTACAGATAGTAAACAAGTAGTAATATTGGTACCTACAACCATTCTTGCACTTCAGCATTACACGACTTTTAAAGAAAGGTTGAGGAATTTTCCCTGCAACATTGAGTATATCAGCCGATTGAAAAAAACTGCCGAACAGAAAAGAATTGTTTCTGAAACAGAGTCGGGAAAAATTGATATTTTAATTGGTACTCATCGCTTACTTAGCAAGGATATCAAATTCAGAGACCTTGGATTATTAATAATCGATGAAGAACAAAAATTCGGCGTTGCTGCAAAAGAAAAATTAAAAAAACTTAAGATAACTGTCGATACTCTTACATTGACTGCAACACCCATACCACGTACCATGCAATTCTCACTATTGGGTGCACGTGATTTATCTGTCATCAATACTCCCCCACCAAACAGGCATCCAATAATAACCGAACTACATAGTTTTAATGAAGGTATAATTCAAGAAGGTATTGAGTTTGAAGTGAGTCGAGATGGACAGGTTTTCTTCATTCATAACCGTATAGAAAACATTTATGAAGTTGAAGAACTGATAAAAAAATTATGCCCTTTCGTTAAAACCGTGGTTGGCCATGGAAGAATGGAAGGATCAAAACTTGAAGAAGTAATGATAGATTTTATTAATGGCAACTACGATGTACTGGTGTCAACTGCCATAGTGGAATCGGGACTGGATATTCCAAATGCAAATACTATTTTCATTAATAATGCACAAAACTTTGGTCTGAGTGATCTGTATCAACTCAGAGGCCGGGTAGGAAGGTCAAATAAAAAAGCTTTCTGTTATCTTTTTGCCCCTCCATTATCCGCTGTAACTCCTGAAGCAAGAAGAAGATTAAAAGCAATAGAAGAATTTTCAGAGCTGGGAAGTGGTTTTAATATTGCCCTTCAGGATCTGGACATAAGAGGTGCAGGAAATATGTTAGGCGCTGAACAAAGCGGCTTTATTGCAGATATAGGTTTTGAAGCATACAACAGAATTTTAAATGAAGCTTTGAAAGAATTACAGCAAAATGAGTTTAAAGATCTTTATAGAAAGGATGAAAGTCTGTTAAAAATTCAAAAACATGAAATGCACTATACAACCGATTGTGTTATTGATACCGATCTTGAAATACACATACCTGATGAATATGTGTCGAATATTGCTGAAAGAATCCGCCTATATCGAAAATTAGATTCTATAACTCAGGAAAACGAACTTATCAAATTTCAAAATGACCTGGTTGATCGTTTCGGCCCTTTGCCTCTTCCTACTCTTGAATTATTAAGAATAGTCGAACTCAGATGGCTTGCAGAGAGATTAGGATTTGAAAAATTAATTATAAAAAATAACAGACTTATTGCTTACTTTATAGCTGATAAGGATTCCTATTTCTTTCGTTCAGATACTTTTATAAAAATTCTCAACTTTATTCAAAAGAATCCTTCACTTTTTCGAATGAAAGAAGGAAAAGACAAACTTGCAATGACTATTGATAATATAAACAAGGTAGAAACAGCTTTCTCAATTCTAAACCAACTAATTAATAATAATGAATAACATCATTACGAATACAAACTATGAATCTT